>NZ_JBEXUS010000072.1:0-42346 GCF_040614455.1 Nocardia sp. NPDC005978 | reverse complement strand
CTCCCCGACGCTCTTCCGATCATCCCCTGCAGGCGGCGCGCGGCCGGGCGACCGCGGTCGTTCCGGCCCCGATCCTGCGCCGTGACATCGAGTCGTACCCGATAGACGTGCTGCCGCAATCGGTCTCGGGGCACACCGTGATCTCCAGCGTGCACCGGGGCCCGGCCGATCTCGCTTTCGCCGGTGGCCGCGTCCTGTTCACCGCGGGCTTTCCGGGCCTGGGCTCGGTCATGCACCTCACGCACGGTATCCACGGCCTCGGTGACACGGTCACCGTCTCGGTGCACGCCGACCCGGCCGTCCTGACCGACCTCGACGACTACGCGGCCCTGCTGGACGACGCCCTGGGTGAGGTCGTGACCGCGCTGCGCGCGGGTGGCGATCCGGCGGAGTCGGATGTTCCCCGGTGATTTGCCGGACGGGTTGCCAGGTGAAAGGGCTATTTTCTAGTCACCTGTGACCTGTCGTGCTGAATGCGCTGACATTCCATGCCATCGTGCGCGTCGTGTCGCGGCGACCTGGCGGAACTGCATAACTTGGCCTCGGGTATTCCGAACACGGGATCCTGCGCACGGACTCCCGGCCGCGCGCAGTTACAGGCTGGCAGCCGCCCGTGTTCGGGTACCCGGGGTCGTCCCGCCCTGACGACTCGGGCCCCGGCCTGCAAACGGGGCCGATCGCTGTACACGGCAGCACGACACCGGCCGGCGGGTACCCAACCCAACCCCATCCGCCGGCCGGTGTCCCCGAGTCCGCGGCCGTCCCGGTGCGTGGCGCGCCCGCGGTTCGCCCCTCGAGTGGAGGACCATGACGAACGTGACGCAGACAACCCACCCCAGTGCCCTGCGCCTCCTCACGGAGATCCTCACCGCCTACGGCACCATGGACCTCTTCCTCGCGCAGGCCCGCCGCGAACTCGACTACCCCACCGAAGAACTCCCCAGGTTCGTCGAAACCACCACCCCGCCGTGGCGGCACGGCGTCCCCGATCCCGACCTCGCCGCCCTGCCGGTCCCGCCCCCGACCGGCCGTCACGCTCGCGCGGACGACTGATCCGAAGCGCGCGGCGCCGAGTCCGGCCGCGAAGTCCGCGGGGCTCGCCGCCGGAGCGCTCGACCGTGCCCGGATATGACGAAAGCCTCGGCGGACGATGTCCAGCCGAGGCTTTCGTGAGCGGAGGATAGGGGATTTGAACCCCTGAGGGCGTTAACCCAACCCGCGTTCCAGGCGAGCGCCATAGGCCACTAGGCGAATCCTCCGTGGAGGAATATACCGGGTCCGGGGCGGTAACAAGAAATTCGGTGGTCGGGGACGCTTTCTCGGACGGGCGACCGGGGTGCGGGCTACTTCTTCTTCAGGCCGTTCAGGGCCTGCTGGACCTGATCCTTGGCCACGCGCGCGACGTCGTCCTTGCTGACGGTTTCGCCCTCGCCGCGGTCGACGCTGATCTTGACCTTGACCGAGACGTTGCTGTCCTGCACGGCGACCGTGTAATCGAGCACGGTGAAGGAGGAGTAGTCGCGGGTCTCGGCGTGCCAGTAGCCCTCCGAGCCGATGCCGGTGACGTCGCCGGAGGTACGGCCGCTGCCGGTGGTGCCGGTGTCGTAGGACTTCCAGGACTCGTAGTCGGGCTTGCCGTAGGCGCCGTTGAAGGAGACGTCGAGGGTGATGTCCGCCTCATTGGTGTGGTACTTGCTGGTGGCGGACTGGCTTTCGTAGCCGGCCGTGCAGGTGAGCCGGCCGCCGGAGTAATCGGTGGGCTTGGTCTCGGTGTGCTCGGGGGCGCCGGTGGAGGTCGAGGCCCAGCGGGTTATCGAGGACGGGTCGATGAGGTTGCAGGCGTTGGTGACCTTGTCCATGGAGTAGTTGCCGTCCATGGCCGACTTCTTGTCGTCGAGCGGGCTCAGCGGATTGTCCTTCTTGCCGGACAGCCCGATGGCCACCACGCCGATGCCGACGATCGCGACCAGGCCGATCACGCCGCCGATGATCCAGCCCGTCTTGGAGCCGCCGCCCGACGGCGGGGGCGAGTAGCCGCCGTAGCCGCCCATCGGCGGTTGCGGGGGCGGCTGCTGGGCGTACCCGCTGGAGAACGGCTGGGGCCCGGGTGCGAACTGCTGCCCGGCGAAGGGCTGGGGCGCGGACTGCTGTCCCGGGAAAGGCTGGGGCGCGGACTGCTGGCCGGTGAACGGCTGCGGCGTAAAGGGCTGCGGCGCAGGGGCGTACGCCGCGCCGCCCGAGTAGTTCAGCATGGTCGGGTCCACGCCGGTGACCGGTGCGCCCGCGTCGGCGGCGGTGGGCGGGGTGTCCCACCACTGGGCGGTTTCCTGGTGCCGGGCCGGGTCCTGCGGGTCGCCCGATCCTGGATTGGAGCTAGTCACTACAGGTTTTCCCCTCCGGTGCTGAGCGGGTCCCCCCGCCTGTCGGAAGGATCGTAACGACCCGATGCGGCGCGAGTCTCGGTGAGCCGCTACACTGGCCGACGGATCCAGCGCGGCGCGCATCCTGTGAACTCCCCCAGGGCCGGAAGGCAGCAAGGGTCAACGGGCTCTGCCGGGTGCGCTGGGTCCCCTTTAATTTCCGGGGTCTTCGCCCGGTTGCGACGGTGGAGATACCTCCCCGTCGGCGGTGGCTACCAAGTAACGTGATCCGGGTCGGCGCTTTGGCGCAGACAGGACAAAACACCCCTAGCCCCTGGAAAGGCTGCACAATGCCCCGGCAGACGCAAATTGGTTTGATGAGCCATGCGGAACTCGTAACCGAACACGAGACGCAGACCGCGAACTACGCGACGCTCCAGACCGAAAAGCTGACGCTGGACATTACGCGCGGTAAGCCCGCGCCCGAGCAGCTGGACCTGTCGCTGGACCTGCTCTCGCTGCCGGGCAACGACGACTACCGCGATGGTTCGGGCACCGATGTGCGCAATTACGGTGGCCTGCACGGCCTGCCGGAGCTGCGCGCCATCTTCGGCGAGCTGCTGGGCATCCCGGTCGCCAATCTCATCGCGGGCAACAACGCCAGCCTGGAGTACATGCACGACGTGATCGTGTACTCGATGCTGCACGGCAACGCCGACTCCGAGCGGCGCTGGGCCGATGAGCCGGTGCTCAAGTTCCTGTGTCCCGCACCGGGTTACGACCGGCACTTCGCCATCACCGAATCGCTCGGCATCGAGATGATCCCGATTCCCATGGGTCACGACGGGCCGGACGTGCGCGCCATCGCCGAACTGGTGGCCACCGACGCGAGCATCAAGGGCCTGTGGGCGGTGCCGAACTACTCCAACCCCACCGGCGTCACCTTCTCCGAGGCCGTGGCGCACGAGCTGGTCTCCATGCCGACCGCCGCGCCCGACTTCCGGCTCTTCTGGGACAACGCCTACGCGGTGCATCCGCTCACCGACATCGCCGACCCGGTGATCGATGTGATCGGCCTGGCCGCCACGGCCGGAAACGCCAACCGGCCCTACGTTTTCGCGTCCACCTCGAAGATCACCTTCGCGGGCGCGGGCGTGAGCTTCTTCGGCGCTTCCACCACGAACCTGGACTGGTTCCTGAAGCACGCGGGCAAGAAGAGCATCGGCCCGGACAAGGTCAACCAGCTGCGGCACCTGCGCTTCTTCGGCGATGCCGAGGGCGTGCGCGCCCACATGCAGAAGCACCGCGCCATCCTGGAGCCGAAATTCCAACTGGTGCTGCGCATTCTGGAGGATCGCCTGGGCGCCTCGAAGGTGGCGTCCTGGACCGAGCCCAGGGGCGGCTACTTCATCAGCCTGGACGTGCTCGAGGGCACGGCCAGCCGCGTGGTGGGGCTGGCCCGGCAGGCAGGCATCGCGCTGACCCCCGCCGGTTCGTCCTTCCCCTACGGTAAGGACCTGGAGGACAAGAACATTCGCCTCGCTCCCAGCTTCCCCTCGCTCGGCGATCTGGAGAAGGCCATGGACGGCGTCGCGACCTGCGTCCTGCTGGCCGCCACCGAGAAGCTGCTCGCCGACGCCGAATAGGCCCCCCGGCGGTCACTGTCGAATCGAAGGCGCGCACCGAACACGGTGCGCGCCTTTGTTTTCGGCGGTCAAGCCTTGTGGGCCAGTACGGCGAAGATCGTCACCGACAGGTGGATGTCGCCGCTCTGCGCGCCCGCCTCCAGATCGGCGATCAGCTGATCGCGCTGTTCCTGGGTGATGGAACCGCGCGCCACGGACAGGTCGGCGATGCGGGCCACCAGCGCGCCCGCGCCGATGCCGCCGTCCTGGATCAGCGCGTGGGAGCCGATGTCGTCGACCACCAGACCGGCGGCGCTGAGCTGCCCGGCGAGCCTGCGCCCGGCGAAGGGGTTGGTGGTGCCGGCGATCATGGTCTCGATGACCTTGCCGACCACCTGCCGGTCGCCCGGGTGCACGATGGCGGTGCCCCAGTCGCTGTCCATGACCACGACGCGGCCCCCCGGTTTCAGCACGCGGGCGATTTCGCCGACCGCGCGCGCCGGGGAGGTCAGGTGCTGGAACACGCGTTCGCACAGCGCCACGTCGAAGCTGTCCGAGCCGAACGGCAGTCCGTAGGCGTCGCCGGAGACGAAGGCGGCGGTCGATCCGGTCTGGGCGGCCCGGCGTTCGGCGGCGGTCAGCAGTCGCGGGTCCGGTTCCACGCCGACCGCGGTGCCGGTGGCCCCGACCGCTTCGGCGAATCGGATGACCTCGGACCCGGTGCCGGATCCGATGTCGACCGCGCTTTCTCCGGCCCGCGTCGCGAGGGCGTCGTGCGCCCAGTTCCGCAGTCGCCGGATGCCGGGTAGCGCGGCCTGTAAGTCGTGTACGTCGACCAGTTGATCCTGGCCCTCTCGATCGAAACGGTCCGGTCGCAGTCCGGACCCGGCGCCATCGTGCGGCGCGGTTCCCGCTGTGTCTACAGCCATGGTGTCGGGCATGTCGCCGAGCCTAGTCGTGACGCGCGTCACCGCAACGCGGGCAGAAAGGACGATCGAACGATGCCGCCCGCGGTGCGGCACATCGCCCTGCTGCCCCCGTACGCCGCCGAGTCCGGGCGGTCACGCGAACCGGCTCCTAGCGGGCGAAGAACGTGCGCAGGACCGGTGCGAGTCGTTCCGGGTCGGCCAGGATGCCGTGGTCCGCGCCCGCGATGCCGAGCGTCTCGGCCCCGGGTACGGTCGCGCCGACCGCCCGGGTGCCCGCCGCGAGCCACGGCCAGGTCCGATCGCCGTACACCGCGAGCACCGGCGCGGCGATCCCGGCCAGCCGGGCGGCCGGCGGGGCGAGGTCGTCGCCGCAGACCAGGGCGTCGTACGGCAGCCCGCCCGCGTTGGCCACGAGGAACGCCCAGTCGTCCGCGGCGCGCATGCCCGCCACCATCTCGGCGGGCACGCCGACGTTCTGTTCCAGGAACAGCGTCACCGCCGCGTCGTTCTCGCCCGCGCGCACCAGCTCCGCGAGCCGCTCGCGGGTGCCCGCCGCCGGGGCGGGCCGGGTCCCGTCGGTGAGGTACGGGGTCTCGTAGACCGCGACCCGATCGATCGGGAGGCCGTGCATCAGCCCCTCCAGTGCGAGGATGCCGCCCGAGGAATGACCGAAAACGCTTGCGCGCCCGCCCATATGGGCGATCACGGCGGCCAGGTCCTCGATTTCGGACTGCGTCGCGTAGTCCGCGGCGCGGTCGTCGCTGCCGCCGCGGGCGCGCCGGTCGTAGGTGACGGCGGTGAAGTCCGGCGCCAGTGCCGCGGCCAGTGCGGCCACGGTGGACCGGTCGTTGAACGCGCCGCCGATGAGGATCACCGGTGCGCCGCTGCCGATGACATCGACGGCGATGGTGCTGCCGTCCCGCGAGGTCACGGTGGATGTACGCGCGGTGGTGCCGGCCGGATCGTCGGCGGTCGTGTCGTCGGCGGTCGTGGCGGCGGTGCCGCCGGGACGGTCCGGGGTGGTGCGGGGGATCCGGAAGCTGAGGTGGGTGGCGTCGGCGGAGTCCACGACCCGGTAGCGCTCGAGTTCCACGATTCCGGCGGGGAGGTTGTCGAACAGACGGGTACCTCGGCCGAGCAGGACCGGCACGACGTGGATGTGCAGCTCGTCGACGAGGCCCGCGGCCAGCGCCTGCTGCACGATGGACGCGCCACCGGAAATGTGCACGGCCTTGCCCTCGCCCGCCGCGCGGCACACCGCGCGCGCCCTTTCGACGGCCGCGGCCACGCCGTCGGCCTCGAAGTGGAAGATGGTGCCGTCGGCCAGGATTCGTGATTCCCGCGGCCGGTGGGTGACCACGAAGGTAGGCACGTGGTACGGCGACTCGACGTCCCATTCGTCGCCCGCCGAATCGAACATCCGCCGGCCCAGCACGTATGCCCCGGTGCGTTCGATGCGTTCGGCGATCAACTCGGCTTCGGGATCGGTGACAGCCGTCGCCGCCGCGTCGCTCGACAGTCCGTGCTGCTCCTGCCAGACGAAATGTTTGACGACCCAGCCGGTGACGCGGAAGAAGCCGTCATCCAGGTACGGCGGCTTGCGCGCTTCGAGTCCGCAGACGAAGCCGTCCAGCGACACGGTCATATCGGCGGCGACGACGGGTTCGGTGGTGGTGATCATGGCGGTGCTCCCTCGGTTGGCCTGTGGTGCTTTCGCGAGGTGGTCGGAGACGTCGCCGGAATCTCTACATCGTCAGCGCGGAAATTTTCTTCGCGAGATAGCGCTGCTCAGGGGCACTGTCGGCGCGAGCCGCGGCGGCGCGGTAGTCCCGCGCGGCACCCGCGCGGTCGCCCTCGAGTTCGCGCAGATGCGCGCGGGTGGCCAGCAGCCGGTGGTGCCGGGCCAGCCGTTTGTCGGATTCGAGTTCGGCGAGGACGGCGAGTCCGGCCGCGGGTCCCCGCACCATCGCCACGGCGACCGCGCGATTGAGCGCGGTCATGGGATTGGGCGCGATCCGCCCGAGCAGGTCGTAGAGCGCCAGTATCTGTGGCCAATCGGTGGTCTCGACGGTGGCGGCCTCGTCGTGGACGGCGGCGATGGCGGCCTGGAGTTGGTACGGGCCGACGTCCCCGCGCGCGAGGGTCGCGGTGATCAGCTCGACGCCCTCGGTGACGCGGGCGTGATCCCAGCGCCCGCGATCCTGCTCGTCGAGCGGCACCAGATCCCCGGCCGAGTCCACGCGCGCGGCCCGGCGCGCGTCGGTGAGCAGCATCAGGGCCAGCAGTCCCGCCACCTCGGTGTCCTCGGGCAGCAGATCGAAGAGCATGCGCGCGAGCCGAATTCCCTCGTCGCTGAGATCGGGCGCGGTGAGATCCGTTCCGGCGGTGGCCGTGTAGCCCTCGTTGAATATCAGGTACAGCACGTGCAGCACCGCGGACAGCCGGGCGGCGCGCTCGGCCGGCGGCGGCATGACGAAGGCGCGACCGGCACTGTCGACGGTCTGTTTGGCGCGGGTGATCCGCTGTGCCATGGTCGCTTCCGGCACCAGGAAGGCGGCGGCGAGTTGCGCGGTGCTCAGGCCGCCGACCGCGCGCAGGGTGAGCGCGATCTGGCTCGGGGGAGTGAGCGCGGGATGGCAGCACAGGAACAGCAGCGCCAGCGAGTCGTCCCGCGCGGGCGTCTCCTCGCTCTCCGGGGTGGCGGCCGCGTCCTGCTCCTCGCGCCGGCGCCGGGCCGATTCGCTGCGGATCTCGTCGATGAGCCTCCGCTGCGCGACGGTCACCAGCCAGCCGCGCGGGTTGTCGGGCATGCCCTCGCGCGGCCACTGGGTCGTCGCGGCGAGCATGGCCTCCTGGGTGGCGTCCTCGCAGGCGGCGAAGTCGCCGTAGCGCCGGACCAGCGTGGCCAGCACGCCCGGCGCGAGCTCGCGCAGGACGGCCGCGATCGGGCTGCCGGTCACTGTCCCGGCGACTCGTGCAGCACCGGCCACACCTCCACCGGGGATCGGTCGGCCATGGGTATGTCCGCGGCGATCTCGCGCGCCCGCTCGGCGCTCGTGACGTTCAGCAGGTAGAGGCTGGCCAGGTACTCCTTGGTCTCGAGGTAGGGACCGTCGGTCACCACCGGCGCCCCGTCCCGGCGCAGCACCAATTCCGCCGTGTCCGAGTCGCCGAGGCCGTAGGCGCCCAGCAATTCTCCGGTCGCGCGATAGCGCGCGTTCCACGCTTCCTGCTCGGCCACGACCCGCGGCCAGTCCGCGGGCGGGATCGATTCCCATTTCTCGGTGTTGCCGTAGATGAGCAGCAGGTACTTCATGGTTCGACAAACTCCCAGATCCCGGTGAGCGGGTCAACCGGCCGCGGCGGCCACCGGCGGACCCGTTTCCGTGACCCGTGTCACCGCGCCCCGCGCCGGATGGGATGATTGGCCGATGGTGAGCCGCGCGCTGTGTATCGCTCAGGAACCGGAAGCCGACGCCCTGCTTTCATCCGATGATTTCGCCCTTTTGGTCGGCATGACGTTGGACCAGCAGTTCCCCATGGAACACGCGT
Source organism: Nocardia sp. NPDC005978 (assembly GCF_040614455.1). Classification (NCBI taxonomy): domain Bacteria; kingdom Bacillati; phylum Actinomycetota; class Actinomycetes; order Mycobacteriales; family Nocardiaceae; genus Nocardia; species Nocardia sp. NPDC005978. Next base: position 33,880 of record NZ_JBEXUS010000072.1, on the reverse strand, counting down.
TCCGGGGCCCGCAGAAGATCGCCGACCGAATGGGCGGGTTCGACATCCGCAAAATCGCGGACGCCGATCCGGCCGAATTCGAGGAGCTGGGCGCGACGCCCCCGGCAATTCATCGTTACGGCCGTTCCATGGCCCGCCGGGTGCAGGAGCTGGCCCGGTTCATCGTCGAGAACTATGACGGCAAAACCGCAGGTCTGTGGACCGACGGCGATCCGGACGGGAAAGAGGTCCTGAAACGCCTCAAAGCCCTCCCGGGTTTCGGCGATCAGAAGGCGCGAATCTTCTTGGCCCTGTTGGGTAAACAGGACGGTTTGCAGGCCCGCGGCTGGCGCGAAGCCGCCGGCGCATACGGCGAACAGAACTCCCGTCGCTCGGTAGCCGACGTCACCGACGCCGAATCCCTGGGCCAGGTCCGCGAATTCAAGAAGCAGGCCAAGGCGGCCGCCAAGGCGAAGTAGTCAAGCCCATATCTCGATCGAATCAAGCTGGTTTTTAACCTCCTCGTTCTGCGTCGTTTGCTTGATGCTTGCCGCTATCAAGTTCGTTTTCGGCAGTGGCGAGGAAGCAGTACCAATGAAGATGAGGAAGTTCGCCGGAGTTGCGGCGCTGGTAGTTACGGCGCTCGGCCTGGCCTCCGGGACCGCCGGTGCGTCCCCGGTCAAGGCTGACGAGGGCGTAATCAATTACACCCAGACCACCACCGAGACCCAGTCGATCATCAGCACCGATGCGGGCTCGCTGGTCGTCGAAGACGGAATCTTCAAGGTGAAGGCCGCCAATGGCACCGTGGTCGCCGGCACCGAATTGAACTTCCGTGTCGACGATTTCGTGTTCCCGATCGCCGCGGACATCTCGGGCAATACCGCGACCCTGACCCCGAAGTTCGATCTGGCGAGCGCGGTCTACAAGCCGGTGGCCCTGCCCTACGAGAACGTGGCGCCGTGGAAGACCGAGTACGAGCGTGAGGTCGCTGCCTGGACCCGCCTGACCAGCACCATCAGCATGGGCGCCGCGGTCGGCACCGTCGTCGGTGGCATCGGCGGCGCGGCGGTGGGTTGCATCCTCGGCGGCGCTGTCGCCGGTACCGCGGGTCTGGCGACCGCGCCGATCACCGCCATCTTCGGTCCGCTCGGCGCGGCCGCCGTCGGTTGCGTCGCCGGTATCGCCGCGCTGGGCTTCCTCGGTGTGCTGGCGGGTCAGATTCTGGTCACCGCACCGGTAGCGATTCTCGCAGCGGTGCAGTACTTCACGACGATCAACCAGCCCTTCACCCCGCCGGCCAAGTAATTCGGCAGCATCTTCTCGAGGGTGTCGCGACGAGTGTTCATCGTCGCGGCACCCTCGAGTCATATTCCGTTCGTTGCCTGCGGTTTGTATTCCTCCGTTCCCCCTGCGGATCTGCCTGATGAGGAAAACGACAACATGCTTTCGAAGAAATTCGCCGCCACCGCGGCGTTGCTGATCGCCGCCATGGGCATCGCCGCCGGTACCGCGGGTGCGGCCCCCGAGGCCCCCGCCGATCAGGGCGTCATCAACTACGCCGCCACCACCACCGATACCAGCACCATCATCCGGACCGACGCGGGTTCGATGGTCGTCGAGGACGGCGTCTTCAAGATCAAGGCCGCGAACGGCGCCACCGTCGCCGGCACCGAGTTGAACTTCCGTGTCGACGATTTCGAGTTCCCGATCGCGGCGAACATCTCGGACAACGTCGCGACGCTGACCCCCGAGCTCAATGTCGACAAGGCCGTCTACAAGCCGGTCAACCTCCCGTTCGAGAACGTCGCACCGTTCAAGTCCGAGTACGACCGTGAGCAGGCCGCCTGGAAGCGCATGGTCGACACCATCTCCATGGGTGGCGCCATCGCGACCCTGACCGGTGGTCTCGGCGGCGCGGCCATCGGCTGCCTCGTCGGCGGTTCGATCGTCGGTCTCGCGACCGCCGCGCTGACCGCGATGTTCGGCGCGCTCGGCGGCGCGGTCGTGGGCTGCCTGACCGGTATCACCACGGTCGGCTTCCTGGGCACCCTCGCGGGGCAGATCCTGATCACGGCCCCGGTCGCGATCATCGCCGCGGCCAACTACTTCATCACCATCAACCAGCCCTTCGTGGCGGCCAAGTAGTCCGCCGCACTGCCGGTCCTGCAACGTCCGGTGTGCCGGACCACCGGAACCCGCTCGGTCCTCGTGACCGGGCGGGTTCCGCGTTTTCCACGGCTCGAATCCGCGTGAGCTGAAACCTGTTGCCGGGTAGGGCCGGATGGTGGAGTGGGGAGATGGCTGAGCTGACCTCGATTCGCGGCGAAGCGGCCGCACTCTCCTCCGGCGACGTCGCCGCACTCACCTCGGTGGAGGGGGTGGAGTTGCGGAAGACGTTCGCGCACTTTCCCAGCGGGATCGTCGCGGTGTGCGCGCGAATCGGGGGTGCGCCGCACGGTCTGGTGGTGAGCACCTTCGTGCCGGTCTCGCTGGACCCGCCGCTGGTGGCCATCTGCGTGCAGTACACCTCGGAGACCTGGCCGCGGCTGGAGAAGGCGAGCCGGCTCGGGCTGAGTCTGCTCGGCACCGGGCAGGACCAGGTCGCCAAGGAGCTGAGTTCGCGCTCGGGCGACCGGTTCCGGAGCGTGGATCTGCACACCGGGCACGGCAACGCCGCGTTCGTCGGCGGGGCCACCATCTGGCTGGAAACCTCGGTGCACGAACAGGTTCCGGCGGGCGACCACGCCGTCGTGCTGCTGCGCGTGCATCGACTCAGTACGCATCCGGCCACCGAGCCGCTGGTGTTCCACCAGAGCGGATTCCGCTCGTTGCGATCCGCCTGAGCTGAAACCTGTTCCCGGAAAACCGCCGGTGCTGCACTGAAAAGGCCGGGCGGGAGGCACTTTCGCCCGGACCGAGAAGGTAGTTCGGCGAAAGTGAGAAACCGGTTATGGCACAGGACGAAACCGCCGGGGAGCCGGTCGCGGCGCCGGCCGGCCGATGGTCGTGGCTCAGCGAGGACTGGCTGGCCGTCATCGCCGGGCTGACGCTGCTGACCCTGGTGCTGACCGGCATCCTGCCGGACGGGCTGGTGCCGTGATGAGCGAGACCACCGCGAATACCGCACCGGCGCAACCGGAAGCGGATCCGAAGACCGCCGCGACGACCGAACCCGCCGCTGCTCCACGAGCGGACGAGCTCTCGCGCGGCAACCGCGTCGGCCTGGCCGTCGCGGGCATCGCGGTGGTCGTGCTGCTCGGCGCGATCACCCGCTACCTGGAGGTCAACGTCCCCAAGTGGGCGGTGGACACCCCCTTCGCGAAGATCGCCAAGAGCGTCGAGTTCCCCATCTACGCCATCATTCTCGGCCTGCTGGGCAACGCCCTGCTGTGGAAGCTCGGCCTGCGCGAACGCCTGTCGGCCGGCTTCCGGACCGAGTTCTTCATCAAGACCGGCGTCGTCCTGCTCGGCGCGTCGATCAACCTGAAGATCCTGGCCACCGCCGCCGGTCCGGCGATCCTGCAGGCGCTGCTGCTCATCACCGCCGTCTTCGGCTTCACCTGGTGGTTCGGCGGCGTGCTCGGCATCGACGATCGGCTGCGCGCACTGCTGGCCTCCGCTGTCTCCATCTGCGGCGTGAGCGCGGCCATCGCGGCGGCGGGCGCGGTGCAGGCCAAGCGCGAGCAGCTGGCGTACGCGGCCTCGATGGTCGTCATCTTCGCGCTGCCGTCCATCTTCCTGCTGCCCTGGCTGGCCGATGTGTTCGGTCTCTCGGACGCGGTGGCGGGCGCCTGGATCGGCGGCAACATCGACACCACGGCGGCGGTCGCGGCGGCGGGCGCGCTGGCGGGTGAGGAATCACTGCAGATCGCGACGATCGTCAAGACCACCCAGAACGCCCTGATCGGCCTGGTCGCCATCGCCCTGACCGCGTACTTCGCGCTGCGGGTCGATCGCACCGGCACCGCCGAGCGGCCCTCGATCGGCGAATTCTGGGCCCGTTTCCCGAAATTCGTGCTGGGCTTCATCGCCGCCTCGGTGATCGGCACCCTGTACGTGCAGTACGCCGACAAGCCCAAGCCGGTCATCGCCACGGTGAACGATCTGCGCACCTGGTTCCTGATCTTCGCCTTCGTCTCCATCGGTCTCGGCTTCTCCGCCAAGGGGATTCGTGAGGCGGGTCCGCGCCCCATCGTGGTCTTCGGCGCCGCGACGCTGGTGAATCTGGCGGTGGGCCTGGGCCTTTCGGTGCTGCTGTTCCACAGTTTCCAGCCCTGATCCCGGACGTCGCCGGCCGGGTTGAATTCACGTTGATCCGGACCGGCGACAGCGGCGGCGAAGCTTCGTAACGTCATCGGCACCATCCAGAGCGACCGAGAGACCTGGCTCGCAGAAGTCGCAGCAACCCCCCGGGCTCCCGGGTGCGGGTGCTTCCGTCAGGACCGATGGAGGACCATTCGATGAAGTTCCTGCTGCTGACGCTGATCACGCACACCCCGGATCCCGTCACCGGCGTCACCGAGACCGCGCGTGCGCGCCTGCGCCGGGTCGTCGACAGTGCGCGCCTGGCCGAGGATCTCGGGTACGACGGCTTCGCGGTGGGGGAACGGCACGAGGACCCCTTCATCTCGGCCGCGCCCCCGGTGGTGCTGAGCCATATCGCCGCCGTCACCTCCCGCATCGCGCTGTTCACCGGCGTCACCACGCTGAGCCTGCTGGATCCGGTGCGCGCCTTCGAGGACTACTCCACCCTGGACAATCTCTCGGACGGCCGCCTGGAGCTGATCATCGGCAAGGGCAACGGGGCCGCGCAGGCCCAGCTGTTCCACGTCACCGTCGATGACCAGTGGGAGCGCAATCGCGAAGGCTACGACCTGTTCCGGCGACTGTGGGACAGCGACAGCGTCACCTGGTCCGGGAAGTTCCGGCCGTCGCTGACCGCGGCCAAGGCGCTGCCGCGGCCGTTGCAGCCGCGCCTGCGCATCTGGCACGGCAGCGCCACCAGTCACGAGTCCGCGGATTACGCGGCCCAGCACGGTGATCCGCTGTTCTCGGCCAATGTCACCAATCCCGTGCAGCCGTACGCCGAGCTGGTCGCGCACTACCGCGAGCGCTGGGCGGCCTACGGGCACGACCCGGCGCAGGCCCTGGTGGGCGCGGGTACCGCCGGTTTCCTGGTGGCCCGGGATTCGCAGGAGGCCGTGGACGCCTACCGCCCGCTGTTCGCCGCCCGGCAGGCCGCGGCGCGAAAGTTCGATATCCCCATAGTTTTCGACACCGTCGAGGATTTCGTCGAGCGATCCTCGGCCCTGGTCGGCAGTCCCGCGCAGGTGCTGGACAAACTGCACCGCTATCACGAGGCGCTCGGGCACGAGGTGGTTCACCTCAGCGCCGATGGCGACGGTCGCACCGACAAACAGCACCGCGAAAGCCTCGAACTGTTCCAGGCGGAGGTGGCGCCCGAATTGCGCCGCCACATTCCGAGCCGTCCGCTCGGCGCCGATCGCTACCCCTCCGGAGACCCTCGATGAAACGCCCCCTCGCCCTCGTCGGCACCGTAGCCGCCGCCCTGTCCCTCGCCGCGTGCGGTGGGGCCGATGGCGGCAGCGGGGAGCCGTCGGGACCGCCACAGCCCGGCGGCACCCTGCGCTACGGTCTGTCGACGGCCCCGTCCTGCTCGGATCCGGCGCAGTCGGGAACGAATCAGACGATCTACGTGACCCGGCAGATCGTGGATTCGCTGACCGATCAGGATCCCGAGACGGGCAAGATCACGCCGTGGCTGGCCTCGAGCTGGTTCGTCAGCCAGGACGCCAAATCGTTCCGGTTCCAGCTGCGCGAGGGCGTGACCTTCAGCGACGGCACCCCGCTGACCGCGGATTCGGTCGCCAAGAACTTCGATTCCATCGTCGCGCTGGGCGGTGCGAAGGCGCCGCTGGCGGCGAGCTACCTCTCCGGCTACGCCGGCAGCAAGGTCATCGACGCGCGCACCGTGCAGGTGGACTTCAACGCGCCCAATACCCAGTTCCTGCAGGCGACTTCGACGTCGCAGCTGGGCATCCAGGGTGATGCGACCCTCGCCAAGTCGGCCGACGACCGCTGCCTCGGCGGCAATGTCGGCAGCGGACCGTTCACCTACGCGGAGTGGAAGCAGGGCGCCTCGGCGACCCTGGCCAAGCGGATCGGATACAACTGGGGCTCCTCGGTTTTCGCCACCCAGGGCGAGGCGTACCTCGACAAGATCGTCTTCACCGTGGTCCCGGAATCGGGCGTGCGCACCGGCAGCCTGGCCTCCGGCCAGCTCGACGCCATCAGTGACGCGCTGCCGCAGGATGTTCCGCAACTCGAGGCCGCGGGCGCCCGGGTGCAGTTCACCTCGAACCCGGGGCTGCCGTTCGGTTTGCAGCCCAATGTGACGCGCGGACCGCTCACCGATCCGGCCGTGCGCACGGCCCTGCTGACCGGCATCAACCGCCAGGAACTGGTGGACACCGTCCTGGGCAAGCAGTTCAAGACCGCGAGCAGCGTGCTCGCTTCGCGCACACCGGGTTACACCGATCTGTCGGATCGGCTGAAGTTCGACCAGGACGCCGCGAAGAAGATCCTCGACCGGGCGGGCTGGGCGCCCGGGGCCGACGGCATCCGGGTCAAGGACGGTCAGCGCCTGGCCGCCTCGGTGATGTACGCCCCGGCGTTCGCGGGCAACCAGGCGATTCTGGAACTGACCCAGCAGCAGCTGCGCGGTATCGGTTTCGAGCTGAAACTGGAGCAGGTCTCGGTGGCGGAGTCGACCGCCCGGCAGAACGCCAAGAACTTCGATTTCAACTACTACAACACCACGCGCGCCGACGGTGACATCCTGCGCACGACGTTCGGGGTGGACCAGCGCAATCTCAACGGCCGCGGTCCGAACGAGAAGCTGGACGCGCTGCTGAGCGGACAGCTCTCGGCCACCGATCCGGCCGAGCGCACCCGCCTGCTGAGCGCGGCGCAGGGCGCGGTGCTCGACGAGGGCCTGTGGATTCCCACGGTGGAGCTGTCCCAGGCCATCGGCGTCGGCAAGAACGTCGCGGACGTGAAGTTCGAGGCCTCGGCCCGGCTGCAGTTCCACGACACCTGGATCCGGCGGTAACGCCGTGCGCCGCTACGTGATCGGGCGAATCCTGCAGGCGGCGGGGGTACTGTGGGCGGCTTTCAGCCTGTCCTTCGTGGTGCTGTACCTGCTGCCCTCGGACCCGGTGGAACTGGTCGCCAACTCCACCCCGGGCACCCCGGTCGACGCGGCGGCGCTGGCCGAACTCCGCACCAGATACGGTCTGGACCAGCCGGTCTGGGAGCAGTACTGGACCGCGATCTCACACGCCGTGCGCGGCGACCTCGGCCATTCCATCGGCAGCGGGCAGTCGGTGACCGGAGCGCTCGGTGAGGCGCTGCCCGCCACGCTGGCGCTGGCGAGCACCGCCCTGCTGTTCGCGGTGCTCGGTGGCACGGCCGTGGCGCTGGCCGCCTCCTACACGCGCCGGCCCTGGCTGCGCGGGCTGCTGACCGCCCTGCCCCCGCTGGGCGCGTCCATGCCCACCTTCTGGGTGGGATTGATCCTGCTGCAGGTCTTCTCGTTCCAGCTGCGGCTGGTGCCCGCGTTCGGCGGGACCGGTTTCAGCGGGACGGTGCTGCCCGCGCTGACCCTGGCCATTCCGGTGGGCGCGGTCATCGCCCAGGTGCTGTACTCCAGCCTCGTCACCACCTGGCGGCAGCCCTTCGTGGAGGTGGCCTTCGCGAAGGGGGCCTCGCGCTGGTGGGTGCAGCTGCGTCACGTCCTGCGTCCAGCCGCCGGGCCCGCGCTGACGGTCTCGGGCCTGTGGGTGGGCACGGTGCTGGCCGGTTCGGTGGTGGTGGAAACGGTCTTCGCGCGCACCGGCATCGGGCGGCTCACCCAGGAAGCCGTTCTCATGCAGGACATTCCGGTGGTGCAGGGCATCGTCACCTTCGCCGCCCTGGTCTTCGTGAGCGTGAACCTGCTCATCGACCTCATTCTCCCGCTGCTGGATCCCCGTGTGGTCCAGCACCGTTCGAGCAAGGAGCGCGCCCATGCCTGATCCCGGATTCAGCACCTTCGTGATTCCCGCGCTGCCGGCGGCCCGCCCGCTGCGCGCGGCGGTGACCCGGCTGCGTTCGCGCTTGCGGGGCGCACCGGGTGGCGCGGACGCGGGTTTCCGCTCGCGCCGCCGCGTCCTGTTGCTGTCGCACGCACTGGTCGACACCGGCATGAGGTACTGGTACACGGACTGGGCGATCGTCGATGACTGACGCCCTCGCGCTGTTCAAGGCCGCCGGTCCCGCGAAGAGCGCTGCATCCGACCGAGATTCGACCGCCGCCGGGCTCGCCGCACCCGCGGCCGCTCCGGCGCCCGGGACCGGTTCCGTCTCTGACCGGGTACCCGGCATCGACCCGGTGGACGGCGACGCCGGAACTGCCGCCGGTGCGGGCCGAGCACGGGCGGGGGCGCGCCTGTCGCCCGGCTCGTGGTTCGGCGCGTTGCGCGGCAACCTGGGGCTGGTGCTCGCGGCCGCGGTCGTCCTGCTGGTCCTGGGCTGGGCGCTCGTGCCCGGTCTGTTCGCCGGCGGCGACCCGCTGACCGGCGTGCCCGCGCAGAAGTTCCAGGCGCCCGGCGCCGAACACTGGTTCGGGACGGACAATCTCGGCCGGGATCTGTACACCCGCGTCGTGCACGCGGCGGCGCTGTCGCTGACCGCCACGGTCTTCGCGGTCCTGCTCGGACTCGTCGTCGGCGGGCTCATCGGCCTGGTGGCGGGCGCAGCGGGCGGGATCGTGGACACGGTGCTCTCGCGCATCATCGATGTGCTGCTGTCGATTCCGGAACTGCTGCTCTCGCTGGCCGCGGTCACCGTGCTGGGCGCGGGCACCCGCAACGTGGCCATCGCGGTCGGCATCGCGCTGGTCGCGCGATTCGCCAGGGTCATGCGCGCCGAGGTGCTGCGGGTGCGCCGCGCCCCGTACGTGGAGGCCGCGTTCGCCTCGGGGGTGCGCTGGCACACCGTGCTCTTCCGGCACGTGCTGCGCAACGCCTACGGGCCGGTGGCCGCGCTGGCCGCCATCGAGTTCGGGGTGGCGGTACTGGCCATCGCCGCGCTGAGTTTCCTGGGCTACGGCGCGGTTCCGCCCACCCCGGAGTGGGGTTCGCTCATCGCCGAGGGCCGGAACTTCCTGGCCACGGCCTGGTGGCTCACCACCCTGCCGGGGCTGGTGATCATCGCCCTGGTCCTGTCCACCCAGCGGATTGCCCGCGCGATCAGCCGGGACAACAGCCGATGAGCGCGCCACTGCTGCGGATCGAGGGACTGCGCGTGGAGTACCGCGGCAGCACCGGAACCACCGCCGCCGTGCGGGACGTCGCACTGCGCGTCGAGCGCGGGGAGACCCTGGCGCTGGTGGGGGAGTCCGGCTCGGGCAAGTCCACGCTCGCGCACGCGGTGATCGGCCTGCTCGGCGGCGGTGAGATCACCGGCGGCGAAATAGATTTCGCGGGTGAGCGCCTCGATCGGGCCGGGCAGCGGGCGCTGCAGAAGATTCGCGGGGCGCGTATCGGGCTGGTGCCGCAGGATCCGGGCACCTCGCTGAACCCGGTGCTGCGCATCGGCGACCAGATCGCGGAGGTGCTGCGCATCCACGGCCGTGCGGGGCGGCGCACGGCGGGGCTGGAGGCCGTTCGCATTCTGGAGCAGGCGGGCCTGGACCGGCCCGAGGTGCGCGCTCGCCAGTATCCGCAGGATCTGTCCGGCGGCCAGCGCCAGCGGGTGCTGATCGGCATCGCGCTGGCGTGCACCCCGGAACTGGTCATCGCCGATGAGCCGACCAGCGCCCTGGACGTGACCGTGCAGCGCCGGATCCTGGATCACCTGGCCGAGCGCACGCGGGAGTCGGGCACCTCGGTCCTGCTCATCACCCACGATCTGGGCGTGGCGGCCGAACGCGCCGACCGGATCGCGGTCATGCGCCGGGGCCGGATCGTCGAGGTCGGCGACACCGCAACGGTCCTCGCCGACCCGCGGCACGAGTACACGCGCCGGCTGATCGCCGCCGCGCCGGGCCTGGATCCGGCCGGTGTCGGTCCGGCCCGTTTTGCCGAGCCGGGGGCCGAGTCCGTGACTCCGGAGTCGCGCACTCCGGAGTCGTCGGCCGAGGAGCCGCAACCGACGGCCGAGGCACCGCGGGTGACCACCGGGCCGGTGGCCGCCGCCGAACCGCCGCTCGCCACCGAATACGGCGCTCCCGCTCCACGATCGGTGCGGTCCGGGACGGCCCCTACCGGCGAACCGCCAGTCGGAGAGGGGCCCCCGCTGCTGGTGGCGACCGGGTTGCGCAGGTCTTTCACGATCGCACGCGGGGTCGCGCTCACCGCCGTGGACGACGTCTCGCTCACCGTCGCGCGCGGCGAAACCCTCGCCGTGGTCGGCGAATCCGGCTCCGGGAAGTCGACCACCGCGCGCCTGATCGCCCGCCTGGACACCCCCGACGCCGGGTCGGTCACCTTCGACGGCCGGGACATCGCCGACCTGCGCGGCGCACCCCTGCGCGACCTGCGCAGGCGCATCCAGGTCGTCTACCAGAACCCCTACGTCTCACTGAATCCCAAGCTCAGTGTCGGCCGCATCATCGCGGAACCGTTGCAGGCCTTCGGCGTCGGCGACCGCGCCGGGCGGGGCGCCGCCGTGACCGAACTGCTCGATCAGGTGGCCCTGCCCGCGGACTACGCCGCTCGCAAGCCCGCCGAACTCTCCGGCGGCCAGCGTCAGCGCGTCGCCATCGCCCGCGCCCTGGCGCTGCGCCCGGAACTGCTGGTGCTCGACGAACCGGTCTCCGCCCTGGACGTCTCGGTGCAGGCCCAGATCCTCGAGCTCCTCGAGCAGCTGCGCACCGAGCTGGAGCTGTCCTACCTGTTCATCTCGCACGATCTGGCGGTGGTGCGCCGCCTCGCGCACCGGGTCGCCGTCATGCGCTCGGGCCGGATCGTCGAAACAGCCGCCACCGCGGAGCTGTTCGCGGCGCCACAGCACGAGTACACCCGCGAACTGCTCGCCGCGGTGCCCCGCGCGCCCGCCCGCGCCCGCGGGCTCACCGCCGCCGCATCCGCTCGCCCGCCGGGGGATTCCGGCGTCTCGACCGCCACCATCGAAAGGACGGCATGATGCCGCGATTCACCCCGCTGCTGCTCGGCCTGGAACTCTCCGGAACCGGCACGCACCCGGCCTCCTGGCGGCGCGCGGACTCCCGCGCGGAAGAACTGTTCACCCCCGGCTACTGGGTGGACGCGCTGCGCGCGGCCGACAGCGCGGGCATCGACCTCGCCTTCATCTCCGACTCGTACGCGGTGCGGACCGGCAGCGGCCGGATCGAACCGGGCGCGACCGGTCAGCCGGACGCCGGGGTGCTCGGCGGGCTCGACGCCGTCGCCATCGCCGCCCGGGTCGCGGCGGTCACCGAGCGCATCGGGCTGCTGCCGCAGGCTCCGGTCACCCATACCGAGCCGTTTCACCTCTCCAAAGCCGTTGCGAGCCTCGACTTCGCGAGCCTGGGCCGGGCGGGCTGGGAGGTGACGGTCGCCGGGGACGGCGAGGCGAAACTGTTCGGCCGCAAGCCCGAACAGGACGCGCGGGACCGCTGGCACGAGGCCGACGAGGCGATCGAGGTGGTGCGCAGGCTCTGGGACAGCTGGGAGGACGACGCCGAGATCCGCGACGCTCCGACCGGCCGCTTCATCGACCGCGACAAGCTGCACTACATCGACTTCGCGGGGGACAACTTCTCCGTGAAGGGCCCCTCCATCACCCCGCGCCCGCCGCAGGGACAGCCCCTGGTCGCCGTGCGGGCCGCCGATACCCCCGCCGCCCGGGTGGCGGTGCATCGCGCGGACATCGTGCGGATCGCCGCGGCCGATCTCGCCACCGCCGCGGCCGTGCGCACCGAACTCCGCACCGCGGCGGCCGCCGCGGGCCGGGACCCACAGCAGCTGCGCGTGCTGCTGGACATAGACATTCATCTCGCGGGCACCGCCGACGCGGCGGCCGGCGAGGTCGCCGAACTCGAGGACTGGTTCGCCACGCCCGCGCCCGCCACCGTGTTCCACATCGGCACCGCCGCCGAACTGAACGAACTGCTGCGCCAGGTCGAGATCGACTGTGCCGCTGACGGTGTGGTGCTCCGGCCGCTGGCGCTCCCCGCCGTGCTCGAGCACCTGCCGCTGATCACCCCGCCCACCCCCGGCAACGCGACGCCGGACGCGCTCGTCCCCGGCCTGCGCGGCAGGCTCGGCCTGCCGCGCCCCGCCAACCGCTACGCCACCGCCTGAGGAGAGCCATGCCGGAACAGCTGATACGCAAGCAGATTCACCTCGCCGCGCACTTCCCGGGCGTCAACCACAACACCGTGTGGACCGATCCGCGCTCGGGCAGTCAGATCGACTTCGAGAACTTCGTGCACCTGGCGCGCACCGCCGAGCGGGGTAAGTTCGACTTCTTCTTCCTCGCCGAGGGTCTGCGGCTGCGCGAGCACCTGGACCGGATCCACGACCTGGACGTGGTCGGCCGCCCCGACACCTTCACCGTGCTCAACGCCCTCGCGGCGGTCACCACCCACCTCGGGCTCGCGGGCACCATCAACACCACCTACAACGAACCCTTCGAGCTGGCACGGCAATTCGCCTCGCTCGACCATCTCTCGGGCGGGCGCGCGGCCTGGAACGCGGTCACCTCCTCCGACGCGTTCACCGGCGAGAACTTCCGGCGCGGCGGCTACCTGGAGCACGCCAAGCGCTACACCCGCGCCGCCGAGGTCGTCGAGGCCACCCGGGCGCTGTGGGACAGCCCGCCCGCCCCCGCGCCGACGGTGGATCGCGAGCGCGGGATCTTCGCCCCGCCCCCGGTCACGGTCCGGTTCGGCAGCGAGCAATTCGACATCGAGGGTGAGTTCGCGCTGCCGCGCAGTCCACAGGGCTACCCGGTGCAGATCCAGGCCGGCGATTCGGACGAGGGCCGCGAATTCGCCGCCGCCAAGGCCGATGTCATCTTCAGCGCGCACGGGGAACTCGAGGACGGGCAGCGCTTCTACCGGGACGTCAAGGACCGGCTGGCCAAGTACGGCCGCCGCCGGGAGGACCTGAAGATCCTGCCCGCCGCCGGATTCGTGCTCGGCGACACCGCCGCGGAGGCGGCCGAGAACGCCCGCGTGATCCGACGCGGCCAGGTCACCCCGCAGACGGCGATCGCGTTCCTGGAACAGGTGTGGGGCCGGGACCTGTCGGCGTACGACCCGGACGGACCGCTGCCCGACATCGATCCGGTCGACAACGTGAACATCACTCGCGGCCGGGTCCGGCACGCCCGCGACCCGCTGGCCGTCGCGCAGGCGTGGCGCGCCAAGGCCGAGGCCGAGAACCTCAGCATTCGCGAACTCATCATCGCGACCACCGCGCGCCAGCAGTTCGTCGGCACCCCGCGCGAGGTCGCGCTGTCCATCGACGACCACGTGCAGCGCGACGCCGCCGACGGTTTCGTTCTCGTTCCGCATCTGACCCCCACCGGCCTCGACGAATTCGTCGACAAGGTCGTTCCCGAACTCCAGGAACTCGGCAGCTTCCGCACCGAGTACACCGGCAGCACCCTGCGCGACCACCTCGGTCTGCGCCACCCCCATCTCGGCACCGAAGGAGTACGCGCGTCATGACCGCAACCGTCACCGAATTCGAACAGCAGTTCCTCACCTGGCGTGCGGAGCGCGCGGCGTGGGCCCGGCAGCCGCTGGGCTGGCTCAGCCTGACCGGGCTGCACTGGCTCGGCGCGACCGAGGAGAGCGTCGAGGGCCTGCCCGGCCGCTGGCGCGCCGAGGGCGACCACGTCTACGTGCGAGCTTCCGTCGCCGACGAATTGCGTTTCGACGGAGCCGAATTGGCCGGGGAGCTGGAGTTGACGCCGGGCGAGGGGAAGCCGGGTCTGGAGGTGCGAGCCGGTGACCGGGTCATCGAGGTCATTCGCCGCACCAAGCAGTACGCGCTGCGGGTGCACGACCCCGCCGCCCCGGCGCTGGCCACCTTCACCGAGATCCCGGTCTACCCGGTCGATCCGCGCTGGACGGTGCTCGGCCGCTTCGAACCGTACGAGGTGGCGCGCGTGGTCACCACCGGCGCGGTCGTGGACGGTCTCGAACACCACCACGTCGCCACCGGCACCGTCACCTTCGAGCTCGGCGGCCTCGAACACCGGCTCGTCGTGTTCGGCAACCAGACCATCGGCCTGCACCTGCTCTTCACCGACGGCACCAGCGGCGTCACCACCTACGGCGGGGGTCGCCGTCTCGACGTTCCCCGCCCCGCGCCGGACGGCACCCTGACGCTGGACTTCAACCGCACGGTCAATCTGCCCTGCGCCTTCACCGACTACGCCACCTGCCCGATCGCTCCGGCGCAGAACCGTCTGCCGCTGGATGTCGAAGCGGGAGAGCGCGATCCGGGAAAGGGGATTCCCGCATGAGCGCCGGCCGCCGGGGGAGCGGGTCGCGCCCGGGCGCCGGGAGCCGATGGATCGGGTCCGCCGCGAACGGAACGGGGGGCGCGGCATGAGCGTTCCGCTGTCCGTCCTGGATCTCGCGCCGATCAGTGCCGGATCCGACGCCCGCCAGGCGCTGCGCAACACCATCGATCTGGCCCGCAACGCCGAACGCTGGGGCTACCACCGGTATTGGATCGCCGAGCACCATTTCGTCGCGGTGGCCAGCTCCGCACCGACCACCCTCATCGCGCTGATCGCCGCGGCGACCGAGTCCATCCGGGTCGGGACGGCGGCCGTGCTGCTGGGGCATCACACCAGCGCGGCGGTGGTGGAGGCGTTCGGCACCGTCGACGCGCTGCACCCCGGCCGGCTGGACCTGGGGCTGGGCCGGTCGGGCCATCGCGGTGACCAGCTGCGTTCCGCGGGCGTACCGCCGGTGCCGAATCCGGACCGGCGCACCGAGGTTCGCGACGGCGTGGTGATCCCGCCGCCCTTCATTCCGGGGCAGCTGCTGGATACCAGCCGGATCGCCGCGGGTCTGGAGGCGCTGCACCTACCCGGTGCGCAGCCGCTGCCCTACAGCGAGCAGGTGCAGCAGATCCGCGATCTGCTGACCGGTCACTACACCGGCAGCGACGGCGTGCACCTGCGCGCTGTCCCCGGCGAGGGCGCGGATGTGCAGCTGTGGCTGTTCGGCAGCAGTGGCGGTGAAAGCGCGCAACTGGCCGGGGAATTGGGCCTGCCGTTCGCCGCGAACTACCACGTCTCGCCCGGCACCATCGTGGAGACCGTGCAGGCCTATCGCGCGGCCTTCCGGCCATCGGACCGCTATCCCCGTCCGTACGTGGTGGTTTCGGCCGATGTCGTGGTCGCGGAGGACGACGACACCGCGCGGCACCTGGCCTCCACGTATCCGCACTGGGTCTACAGCATTCGCAGCGGTGCGGGCGCGGCCGAATATCTCGATCCGGCGACCGCGCCACCGCTGTCGGATCATCAGCTCCGGCTGGTCGGCGACCGCGTCGCCACCCAGTTCGTGGGCTCGCCCGCCACGGTCGCCGCGCGCCTGGACGCGTTGCGCGAGTTCACCGGCGCGGACGAACTCGTCATCACCAGCGTCACCCACCGCCACGAGGATCGGCTCACCTCGCACCGCCTGCTGGCGCGCGAGTGGGGGCTGAACCACGTCAGGGCGGCCTAGAAGCTCTCACCTCGCTCTCGGGGAAGGGGACTCCAGCGCGAGCGAGGTGAGAACGGCTGCGCGACAGGGCCTCGCGCAGCCGTGCCCGGGGCCGGGCCCGGACCGTGGACCGTCCGGGCCCGCCTCCGGTGTGACATCGGCGTGGGTCGACATCGGCGGCGGTGCGCCACCGCGAGATCGGCTACGGCGCAACGCTGTGCGATCAGCGCGCCGCTGTGCCCGTCGGCAGTAGCCCGCTCCTGTGCCCGTCGGCAGTAGCCCGCTCCTGTGCCCGTGGGCTGTAGCGCGCCCCTGTGCCCGTCGGCGGTGATGCGCCGCAGCGCCGCCGGCGATAGTGCACCCGCACTTCCGTCGGCGGCAGCCCACCGCGGTGTTCTCGGGGGTACCGGGTCACTGCTGAATCCGTTGCGGAGCAACGGGATACAACGAAGTTCGGCCTCGCGTCCGCGAGGCCGAACCGTCGTCGTACGTCAGGAATTCAGCGCGCGGTGCGGGTGGCGCGCCGCATGGCCGAGACCGGATCGGCGTAGAACACGCTGAGCGAGGTCACCGCGGCCGCGAACTCCTGCACCCGGCCGCCGAAGCGGCTGATGCGCAGATCCGCGGCGGGCAGCGTGGTGCTCTCGGCGAAAGCCTGTGCCACGCGCTCCATTCCGGGCCGGTAGCCGGTGAAGGCCTGACCGCCCAGCACCACGCGATCCGGGTTGAACATGTCGCGGACCAGCGCCGCGGTGCGGCCGAGGATGTCGGCGCGCTCGAGCAGCAGATCGCGGGCCGTGGTGTTGCCCGCGTCCGCGGCCCGGTACAGGTCGGTGATCGCCGGGCGGCGGGTGGCCTCCGGCTTGGGCAGTACGCCGCGGCGCACCGCGCGCTCCAGGAAGAAGCGCTCACCGATGGTCGCCTCCAAGCAACCGCGCCGGCCGCAGGTGCAATCGGCGTCCGAGCCGGTGGGCAGGTGTGCGATGGAGCCGGGGCCGTTGGCGGGGGTGTGCACCCGATCGTGCAGGGTCACCGCGATGCCCGCGGTCTCCCGGGCGTAGATGTACAGGCTGCTGCCGGGCCGCGGGCCCTCGCCCGGTTCGCGGTTGGCCAGCAGCAGTTCCGAGGCGGCCATGGCCTCCACGTGCGCGGAGACCGAGACCGGCAGGTCCAGCACGCTGCTGAAGACCGCGGCCACCGGGGCGGCCTGCCAGCCCAGGCGCGGATGATCGACGACGCCGGCGGCCGGATCGACGCGACCGGCCAGCGCCACCCCGGTCCACAGCGGGCGACGGCGCGGCAGGCGATCCAGGAAGGCCTTGGCGCTGCGGGCCACTATGGTCAGCGCGGCGTCCTGACCCGTTTGGGGCGTGGCGATTTCGAGTCCGCCGAGAATGCGGCCGGACAGGTCGGCGGCCACGATGCGGGTCACGCTGGCGCCGATGTGCACGCCGACGGTCACGTACGAATCGGTGTCGACCTCGAAGGGCACGCGGGGACGGCCGACCGCGCCGGAGGCGGTGAGATCGGCGCGTTCCCGCAACAGACCCGCCGTAAGCAGCGCGGAGACTTGGCGATTCACGGTCGCGATGCTCAGACCCGTTGCCTGCGCGGCGATGTCGCGGAAGATGGGGCCGCGGGCGGCGGCCCGGAGTACGGCGGCCGCGGGGTTGTCGGTGATGCGCAGCTCCGGCGGAACCGCGGGGCGGGCCGGGGCCAGCCGCGCGGTGGCCGCGGCGGTCTTGGTGGTGGAAAGGGTGCGTTCGAGCGTGGGGCTGGACATGATTCTGAGTCCTTGCTGCGGTCCCGTGCCGTGACTACGGGGGGACTGATGCCTAGATGGAGATAGTCAGCGATGCAGCGAACAGACCCGAATTCGAACGAATCGGAGAGATCAGAGCTCGGCTGCGCAGGTGCGGGGACAACACAGTTCCCGCTGGCGCGGCAGCCGCACACCCAGCGCGACGGTCACGTACGTGACTCGTGCGACGAGGGCAGGGGTGGCGGACATGAAATCAAGTTAACACTCCGCTCGAGCTGAAAGGAAGACGCGTTCGGGCCGCCCGGCCACCCGAGCGTGCCGAACGCTTCTCGCGGCAAACCCTCCGAGCAAGCTCCCTTCGCGCCGAATAATTTGCGGCCGTTGATGTTTGCCGATTCGAGACCCGGATGGCGGAATACACCCGCGGCGTGATCGACAACACTGCCGCGCCGGCCGGCCCTCCCACATCTCGAGACGCGACCGTCGAACCCAGCTCACTCCGCGCCGTACCCGAGCACACGCATTCCGATCAGCGTGATTGCAAGCCGCGCCGCAGCTCGGCGGGGTGGCGCAATACCCGCGGCGGCCCGGGAATCGGCAGGCCGTGCGGGTGCCGGCCCGGGGGCGAACCGGCGCATTGCCGCGACCGCACCGCGCTATCCGATCTTGGTGCGCGGGTGCGCACCCGGCTCGCCATTACAGTTCGAAACCGCAGGTCAATGGCGGAAAGGAGAACACAGTGCCCGCAGAACCGACCCCCTTGCGCACCCCGATCCGCCGGGCCGATCGCGCTCGCCAGGTGGCGGATATCCTCCGGCAGCAGATCCACGC
Organism: Nocardia sp. NPDC005978; assembly: GCF_040614455.1. Classification (NCBI taxonomy): domain Bacteria; kingdom Bacillati; phylum Actinomycetota; class Actinomycetes; order Mycobacteriales; family Nocardiaceae; genus Nocardia; species Nocardia sp. NPDC005978. The sequence continues at coordinate 15,563 of NZ_JBEXUS010000072.1, read as the reverse complement.
GGACGCCTTCGAGAGCTCGCTGCCGACCGAGCAGGAACTGGCCGCCGAGTTCACGGTCTCCCGCAATACGGTTCGGGACGCGCTCGCCCTGCTCAAGGACGAGGGACTCATCGAGCGCGCGCCCAAGATCGGCACGCACGTCGCGCGCCGCAAATACGATCACGGGCTCGACGCCCTGCTCGGGCTGAAGGAAACCCTGCGCGGACAGGGCGAGGTGCACAACGAGGTGCGCGCCGCGCACCTGGTGACACCACCGCCGGCCGTCGCCCGGCGGCTGCGGCTCGAACCCGGGCAGCAGGCCGTCTATATAGAACGCCTTCGGTACTTCGGCGATCTGCCGCTGAGCCTGGACCTGACCTACCTGGCGCCCGACATCGGCGAGCAGGTCCTCACCCGTGATCTGGAGACGAACGACGTGTTCGCGCTCATCGAGCAGATCAGCGGCGGGCCGCTCGGCTCGGCCGACCTGGCCCTGGAGGCCATCACCGCGGACGCCCATTCGGCCGCGACCCTGCAACTGCCCGAGGGCGGCGCGCTGCTGCTGCTCGAGCGCCTCACCAAACTCGAGGACGGCCGCCCGGTCGACCTCGAATACATCCGGATGCGCGGCGACCGGATCACCATGCGCGGCAGCCTCATCCGGCCGCCGGAGCGCACCGATTGGAGGCTGATCTGAATGGCCCTGGTCAACCAGCGGGCGGATGTCCCGGTGACCATCGACGAATCCCTGTGCATTCAGGGCTGCACGCTCTGCGTGGAGATCTGCCCGCTCGATTCGCTGGCGATCAATCCCGAGAACGGCAAGGCCTTCATGCACGTGGACGAGTGCTGGTACTGCGGCCCGTGCGCCGCGCGCTGTCCCACCGGCGCCGTCACCGTCAACATGCCCTACCTGCTCCGCTGAAGGATTCACCGTGAAGTTCCGCCCCGCCCGCCTCGCCGCCCTCGCGCTCGCCGCGGCCCTGTCGCTCACCGTCACCGGCTGCTCGCTCGAGGAGACCGCGAGCGGCGACACCGTCAAGCTCGTCGTCGGCTACCAGTCCAAGACCATCAACACCGTCACCGCCGGAACCCTGTTGAAGGCCAAGGGCTTCCTGGAGCAGCGCCTGAACGACCTCACCGCCAAGGGCGGGCCGAAGTACCAGGTGGAGTGGCAGGACTACGACACCGGTGCGCCGATCACCGCGCAGATGGTGGCCGAGAAGATCGACATCGGCTCGATGGGTGACTACCCGTTGCTGATCAACGGCTCCCGGACGCAGGCCAACGAGCGTTCGCGCACCGAGCTGGTGTCCATCACCGGCTACAACCCCAAGGGCGCGCTGAACATGGTGGTGGTGGCTCCGGATTCCCCCGCGCGCACCATCAACGACCTCGCGGGACAGAAGGTTTCGGCGAGTGTGGGATCCGCGGGCCACGGCACCCTGGTGCAGGCGCTGACCCGGGCGGGCATCGACCCCAAGACCGGCGTCGAGGTGCTCAATCAGCAGCCGCAGGTGGGCGCGTCCGCGCTCGAATCCGGTCAGGTGGCCGGGCTGTCGCAGTTCGTGGCCTGGCCCGGGCTGCTCGTCTTTCAGAACAAGGCCAAACTCCTGTACGACGGCGCCGAACTGAACGTGCCCACCTTCCACGGTGTGGTGGCCCGTCGTGACTACGCCAAGAACCATCCCGAGGTACTCGATGCCTTCCTGCGCGCACAGCTGGACGCGACCGACTTCATCCACACCGAGCCCCTGGAAGCGGCGCGCCTCGTCGCCGAGAACTCCGGACTGGCACAGGAGGTCGTGTACCTCTACAACGGGCCGGGCGGAACCTCCTTCGACACCACGCTGAAGCCGAGCCTGCTCGCGGCGTTCAAGGATGACGTGCAGTACCTGAAGTCGATCGGCGACTTCGCGGAACTGGACATCGACGCCTTCGTCGAACGTGCGCCGCTGCAGAAGGCTTTCGCCGACGCGGGTCGCGACTATGCCGCCGAAGTGGCGAACAGTGCCAACCCGGCGCCGGTCAAGGGCAACGACCCGGTCAGCGGCAAGCCCGCGGAGAACCCGGCCCTGGCCGGCGAGATCTGGTTCGCCGGTCAGAACGTCACCCAGCCGGTCTCGGACCCCACCGCGCTGCTGCGCGCCATCAAACAGGCTCGCGCCCAGGGCAAGACGATCCGCGCGGCCTACATCCCCGACTCCGAGCTCGGCACCCGCTGGTTCGCCGACAAGGCCCTGTGGGTCCGCGACGGCGAGCGCTACCTGCCCTTCACCACGGTGGCCGCCGCCCAGCGCTACCTGACCGCCCACCCCTCCGCCGCGACGGTCGCCTACGACCAGGCTGTGAACGAGGTTCGATCATGAGCGCCCCGCAGCGTGATCTCCGCCGCGGCCGAGCGCACCGTGGGGACAGCCGATGAGTACCGGCACGATCACACCGGTGCTCGGGCAATCCACCGTCGAACCGGCGGTGCGGGTCACCCGGCCCCGCCGGGACTTCACGACCTGGCGCTCCCGCGTGGTCCGGCTGACCTCCGTGCTCGTCGCGGTCGGGGCCTGGCAGTTCTTGACCGCCAACGACATTCGACTGTGGGTGCGGTTCGACACGCTGCCGACCGTCACCGAGATCGTGCGGGCCTTCCGGCATCAGCTGGGGACCGAGACGTTCTATCTCGACCTCGGCCAGTCGCTGATCCGCATCCTCACCGGGTTCGGGCTGGCGGCGGTGCTGGGCGTGCTGACCGGTGTGGCGCTGGGGCGTTCGCGCTGGTTCGCCGACACCGTCGGACCCATCACCGAACTGGCGCGGCCGATTCCGGCCATCGCGGTGGTGCCGGTGGCGATCCTGCTCTTCCCCGAGGACGAGGCCGGGATCGTGTTCATCACCTTCTTCGCCGCGTTCTTCCCGGTCATGGTGTCCACCCGGCACGCGGTGCGCGCCCTGCCCACGCTGTGGGAGGACTCGGTGCGCACGCTCGGCGGCAGCCGCTGGGACGTGCTGCTGCGGGTGGTGCTGCCGGGCAGCCTGCCCGGCGTCTTCAGCGGCCTGTCCGTGGGCATCGGCGTCGCCTGGATCTGCGTGGTGTCCGCCGAGATGATCTCCGGGCGGCTGGGCGTCGGCTACCGCACCTGGCAGGCGTACACGATCGTCGACTACCCGGGCGTCTTCGTCGGGATCATCACCATCGGCGTGCTGGGGTACGGCACCTCGGCCGCGGTGGAACTCATCGGCCGGCGCGTGACGCACTGGCTGCCGCGCGTGCAGGAGGTGGCGAAATGACCGGCACGGGAATGAGTTTGCGAGCGGACGGGATCGACCTGTCCTACACCGGCGCGCCGGTGATCACCGATCTGACCCTCGACGTCCACCCCGGCGAGATCCTGATCCTCACCGGTCCGTCCGGCTGCGGGAAGTCCACGGTGCTGCGCGCCCTGGCCGGGCTGCTGCGCCCCGATTCGGGCCGGGTGCTCGCCGACGGCGTCGCCGTGACCGGCACCAACCGCGACCGGGCCGTCGTCTTCCAGGACAACGCGCTGCTGCCGTGGCGCACGGTCCGCGCCAATGTCGAACTGGCGCTGAAACTCCGGGGCGAGCCCCGGGCCGGCCGCCGCGCACTGGCCGAGCGCTGGATCGAGGAGATCGGGCTCACCGGTTTCGCCGACTACCTGCCCAAGAGCCTGTCCGGCGGCATGCGCCAGCGCGTGCAACTGGCCCGCGGGCTGGCCGGGGCACCGCGCGCGGTGCTCATGGACGAACCCTTCGGCGCGCTGGACACCCAGACCCGCGCCACCATGCAGCGCCTGCTGATCGACACCTGGCGGACGCATCCGACCACCATCGTCTTCGTCACCCACGACGTGGACGAGGCGCTGCTGCTGGGCGACCGGGTGGCGGTGCTCGGCCGGGCGGGGGAGCCGCTGCGCGCCCTGCTCGACGTCCCGAACCCGCGCGAACTCGGCGCCGATCGCACCGCCCTGCGCGCGGACATCATCACCGCGCTGGATCACTCGGGCGACCTCGCCGCCCTCTGACGCGGACGGGCCCGCCGCGAATCCGGCCCGCACCCCACGCCGCCCGGTACGAGCGGCCCCGCCGCTCGCACCGCGCCCCGGCGCGTCCCGACCTCGAAACCCTCGACCGAATGATGGTGTGCTCATGGAGATTCCAGAACTGTCCGCGATGATCCGCCTCGACTGCGACGTGCTGGTCATCGGCGGCGGCACCGCCGGCACCATGGCCGCGCTCACCGCCGCCGAACAGGGCGCGAACGTGCTGCTGCTGGAGAAGGCGCACGTGCGGCACTCCGGTGCGCTGGCCATGGGCATGGACGGGGTCAACAACGCCGTCATTCCGGGCAAGGCCGAACCCGAGGACTACGTCGCCGAGATCACCCGCGCCAACGACGGAATCGTCAACCAGCGCACCATCTATCAGACCGCGACCCGCGGCTTCGCCATGGTCCAGCGGCTCGAACGCTACGGCGTGAAATTCGAGAAGGACGCCTACGGGGAGTACGCGGTGCGCCGTGTGCACCGCTCCGGGTCGTACGTGCTCCCCATGCCCGAGGGCAAGGATGTGAAGAAGGCGCTGTATCGCGTACTGCGCCAGCGCAAGATGCGCGAGCGGATCCAGATCGAGAACCGGCTCATGCCCGTTCGAGTGCTCACCGAGAACGGGCGCGCGGTCGGCGCGGCCGCGTTGAACACGCGCACCGGGGAATTCGTCGCGGTGGGGGCCAAGGCGGTCATTCTGGCGACCGGTCCCTGCGGCCGCCTGGGACTGCCCGCCTCCGGATACCTCTACGGCACCTACGAGAACCCGACCAACGCCGGAGACGGATACGCGATGGCGTACCACGCGGGCGCGGAGCTCTCGGGCATCGAATGCTTCCAGATCAACCCCCTCATCAAGGATTACAACGGTCCCGCCTGCGCGTACGTCGCCAACCCCTTCGGCGGGTACCAGGTCAACGCGCTGGGCGAGCGCTTCGTGGACTCGGACTACTGGTCCGGCGCGATGATGTCCGAGGTCAAGCAGGAGATCGAATCCGCGCGCGGGCCGATCTACCTCAAGGTCTCGCATCTGCCGACCGAGACCCTGGACACCCTCGAGGGCATCCTGCACACCACCGAGCGCCCCACCCGCGGCACCTTCCACGCCAATCGCGGGCACGACTACCGCACCCACGACATCGAGATGCACATCTCCGAAATCGGTTTGTGCAGTGGGCATTCGGCGTCCGGGGTCTGGGTGGACGAGAACGCCCGCACCACCGTCCCCGGGCTCTACGCCGCCGGTGACCTGGCCTGCGTCCCACACAACTACATGATCGGCGCGTTCGTCTACGGCGACCTGGCGGGCGCGCACGCCGCGGGCACCCTCGCGGAGCTGCCCGCCCCCGCCGAGCTGCCCGCCGACCAGCTGGCCGCCGCGCACGAACTCGTCTACCGGCCGCTGCGCAATCCCGACGGCCCGCCGCAGCAGCAGGTCGAATACAAGCTGCGCCGCTTCGTGAACGACTATGTCGCCCCGCCCAAGACGGCCACCAAACTCTCCCTCGCCATCGAGACCTTCGACCGCATGCTCGATGACCTCGCGGCCATGGGCGCGCAGACCCCGCACGAACTCATGCGCTGCGCCGAGGTCACCTTCATCCGCGACTGCGCCGAAATGGCCGCCCGCTCGTCACTGACCCGCACCGAATCCCGCTGGGGCCTCTACCACGAGCGCGCCGATCTGCCCGAGCGTGATGACGTCGACTGGCGGTATCACCTCAACCTGCGCAAGAACGACAGCGGCGCAATGGAATTCCTCAAGCGCCCCATCGCGCCGTACTTCGTCCCGGTCCCCGGCCTGGACGAGCTGACCTCCGCCGACGACACCGTCATCCCCGTGGCTCAGCCCGAACTCGTCGGCAGCCCGCCGAACCTGGCGACGGCCCCGCCGGACACCGATGCCGCGCCCGGTGCGGGTGCGGCGCCCAAGATCGTCGTCTCGCCGCGCATCGCGCTGCTGCTGTCCCTGGATTCGCCCGCGGTCGCCGAACTCGAGTCCTTCCTGGACGATCCGGACGCGCAGGTGCGCGCGACCGCGATCTCCGTCCTGACCGAGGGCACCCCCGACGGCTGGGGCGACCGCCTCATCGCCGCGCTGGCCGATCCGGATGCCTCGGTCCGGGCCGAGGCCATCTCCGGCCTGCGTGAACTCGTCGAAATCTTGCCCGCGGCAGCCGGTCTCGCGTCGCACGCCGATTCCCCCGACCCGGCGGTCCGCGCCGTCGTCATCGACCTGCTGCGGGCCCTGCGCGCGGGTTCCCCCGAACTGTTCGCCGCGGCGGCCGCCGACCCCGACCACCGCGTCCGCATCGAGGCGGTGAACGGCCTGGTCTCCCTGGACGATTGGAACGCCCTGTCGGTCGCCACCCGCGACGGCAACCGCGAGGTCCGCATCGCCGCCGCCAAGGGCCTGGCCACCATCGGCCTGGGCGGCCTCGACTCGGTCCGCGCCCTCCTGGACGATCGCGACCCCCTGGTCCGCGCCGCGGCCCTGACCGCCCTGGCCCGCCTCGGCACCCCCGACGACGCCGCCGTCCTGACCGCCGCCCTGAAGGATTCGGCCTGGCAGGTCCGCGAGGGCGCGGCCCGCGGCCTGCCCGCCGCCGGCCCCGACCTGGCGGCCGATCCGCTGCGACTGGCGCTGACCGACATCCACCCCGACATCCGCAAGGCGGCCGTGCTGACCCTGAGCAGCTGGCCCGAATCCAGTTCCGCCCGCGCGTCCCTGGAATCGGCCCTGGACGACACCGACGCCGACGTCCGCGCCTACGCCCGCCGCGCCCTCGCGGTACACGCGGGCTGACCCTCGACTCCGGATACACCGGGGCCCCGAATGTTTCGAACATTCGGGGCCCCGGTGCGTTCGTGGTCAGCGGTCGTTCGCGTCGGCGAACAGGCCCTCCACGGCCGTGATGAAGTACGGGAAGTGACCCGCGAACTGGTAGAGGTCCTGCTCGGACTCGAAGCCGCCGAACCAGTAGACGCCCAGCTCGCCGTCGTCGGCGGGGTTGAGGTCGCGGAACTTGTTGACCCACTGGTCGGTGCGGCGGCCCGCCACCATGAAGGGGAGGCCGCGGGAGAAGACCATCTCCTGATCGGGGGGCGGGAGTTGCCGGGGGACAACCGCATCGAGGCTGCGCAGCATCGCCTGCACGCGAGCGGCGACATCGCGGCCACGGGCGGTGCGGGAGGGGAGATAGCGGGGCAGCAGCAGCGCCGCGCCGCCCGCCGCCGCCAGGGCGACCCCGATCAGGGCGTGGCCGGGGCCCAGGGCGAGGGCCAGGGTGGTGATCGCACCGACCGCGATCAGGCCGGCGCCCAGCCAGAATTCGAAGCCGCGGCGCGTGCGATCGATGAAGGTGCCCTGCGCGGTCGCGTCGTCGATCAGGGCGGCGCGCACGTCGTTCGCGGGCACCCGGCCCCGGCGCTGGGACAGCAGCACCGAATCCTTGCCCTCGGGGATGAGCGCGGCGTAGACCGCGCGCTCGTAGCCGGTCAGATGGTCGTCGGGGGCGTTGATCCGGGTGATCCGCCAGTCCGAGTCACCGGCGACCTCGACCCAGACATAGCTGCGCACAGCCAGATCCACCAGCGTCGCGGCCATATCGGCGGCGTCCACGTAACCGTCCGCCAGCAGCCCCGCGGTGCCGGGCAGAATGCCGTCCGGCGAGGTGAAGGTGACCCGATTCCCCTCGCGCGCCAGCGGATCGAGCACCTCGGTGCCGCTGGGCTGCACCCGGCGCGCCCAGAACACGTACCCGCCCGCGGCCAGCAGTCCGGCCAGCAGCGCACCGAAGGCCGCCCACACCGGCGCGGTCAGCGAGAACGGGCCGGGCGCGTTGTCGTCCTCGATGTCGGCGTTGGCCCGCACCGTGCCCGCGGGCACCTGCAAGGTCACATCGACGATGTCGCCCTTGCGCAGCCCGGTCTTCTCCAGATGCGCCACCCCGTCCGGCTCGACCCGAATGTCCGCGCAGTTCTCCGGTTTTCCGGGCGGGCCGATCGTGCACTTGGTGATTCCCATCCGGAAATCGGGGCTGATCACCGTGGCGCTGATCGAGGCCACGTCGGTGTTGAGCACCCCTGTCCAGTGGAACACCTGCGCACCCTGGGTCTCGGACACGGTGTTGTGCACCACGTACGTCACCGTCGCCGTGCCCGGGCGCACCTCGATGGTGAAGAGATTGTCGGCGACGCCGGCCGTGCCATCCCCGACGGTCTGCACATCGGTGACCTCGAAGCTGCGCTCGACGCCCTCGCTGAGCTGCACCCGCAGCGGCAGCACCTGGCGGAACTCCTCGCCCTCGGGCACTTCCACGGTCTGGCTCACCCGCAGCAGACCATCGTCGCCGAGATTGATGTCCGCGGTGATGCGCACCCCGACCGGCTGCGCGAGGGCGACCGGCGCGAAAATGCCCGCTACCGCGAGCAGCAGCGCGACGAGGGCGCCCCCCCGAAAAATCTGCATGGATGGGTACTTTAGCCAGCTTGCTATTCTTCCTCAGCGGCTGTCGGTAGTCATTGAGGAACGAGGGGGTGTGGGGGATGACTCGCCCACCGTCCGGGCACGGACCGAATCCCCCGGGTGGCTGGCCACCCCAACCCGGCCGACGCCCGACGCAGCCACCGCCCGGCTATCCGCAACGCCCCGGTTATCCACAGCGTCAAGGCTTTCCGCCACAGCCCGGCTACCGGCCGGCGGGTCCCGCCCAGCCGCAGGGACCGGGATACCCCGCGCCCCAGGGCCACCCGCAGCCCCGGCCGCAGGGCTACGGCCACGCACCGGGATACGGCGCGCCCGGGGGCGCGCAACCGCGTCAGCCCGCCTATCGCCCGCCCATGCCGCCGCCGCCCGCGCACGCCGCGCCAGGGCGCACGCAGCCGCCGCCCCCGCCCCCGCGCCGCCGGCGCTGGGGCACCCTGCTCGTCATTCTCATCGTGCTGGTGACCAGCCTGCTGTTGCGCACGGCCGTCAAGAACGGTTTGAACACACTGGGTTCCGGCGACGGGGTCGGCACCACCTACCCGGCGCAGCCGGACGCCCCCGGCGTGGCCAAGACCTCGGACAATCCGCTCGTGGTCGACACCGGCCTCACCCTCATCCCCGCGAACTGCGACTACACGCCCTGGAGCGCGCAGCTCAGCGCCGCGCGCACCTTCTTCGACACCGCCGCCAAATGCCTGGAAGACGCCTGGCGGCCGCTGTTCACCGAGGTGAACCTGGCCTTCGAAGCGCCCAAAGTCATGGTGTCGGAAGGCACTTCGGGCATCACCACGCTGTGCACCGGCAACAGCAGCAGCTTCGCCGCGTTCTACTGCTCCGCCGACAAGACCATCTACATGCCCATCAGCCAGTTGCAGACAGATATGTACGGCGACAACTGGGTGGTCTACCTGTCGGTCTTCGCGCACGAGTACGGCCATCACGTGCAGGCGCAGTCCGGCATCCTGGGCAAGGTGCACCAGGAACGGCGCACCGCGGGCACCCGCTCGGACGGCGGGCTCGAGCTCTCGCGCCGAACCGAGTTGCAGGCCAACTGTTTCGACGGCATGTTCCTGGCCTCCTCCAAGGGCGGCGGGGCGCTGACCTCCGCGCAGATCAACGTGGCCAAGAACGACATCTATCACCGCGGCGACGCCCCCGGCGACATGCGCGATCACGGCAGCTCGCAGAACAGCGGCGGCTGGTTCGAGCTCGGCTACGACAAGAACCGCACCGCACAGTGCAATACGTTCGCCGCGGCCGCGAGCAAGGTGAACTGAGCGGCTGCGAACAATGTGAACCGGCTCCGCCGGGCGGGGCGCCGTAGCAACGAAAGAGGCCGGGGCGGTGAGTGACTCACTCACCGCCCCGGCCTCGCACCGTTCGGACCGACTCAGTGCCCGAACGGCCCCTCACCCGGACGTCGCTGTCCGTGTCCATGTCCGTTCACGCCCTCGGCGTACGCGGTCTCCGCGTGCAGCGCGAAGTCGATCCCGTTGACCTCGTCCTCGCGGTTCACGCGGAAGCCGATGGTCTTGTCGATGAGCTTGCCCAGCGCGTAGGAGACGCCGAAGGCGAAGGCCGCCACCGCGACAACCCCGACCGCCTGCTTGCCGAGCTGGCTCAGCCCGCCGCCGTAGAACAGGCCCTCCTTGCCGCCCTCGCCGGTCATGGTCCGGCTGGCCAGCAGGCCGATGAGCATGGTGCCGACCACGCCGCCGACGAAGTGCACGCCCACCACGTCGAGCGAATCGTCGTAGTTGCCCTTGAACTTCCAGCCCACCGCGAACGAACACACCACGCCCGCGACCAGACCCACCACGAGCGCGCCGACCGTGGTCACCGAACCGCAGGACGGGGTGATCGCGACCAGACCGGCCACCACACCCGAGGCCGCGCCGAAGGTGGTCGGGCGGCCGTCGCGCAGCTGCTCCACCGCGAGCCAGCCCAGCATGCCGAGGCAGCCCGCGACCAGGGTGTTCAGGAAGACCGCGGCGGCGGTGCCGTTGGCGTTCAACGCCGAACCGGCATTGAAGCCGAACCAGCCGAACCACAGCAGACCCGCGCCCAGCAGCACGAACGGCAGATTGTGCGGGCGCATGGCGTCGACCTTGAAGCCGACGCGCGGGCCGAGCACCAGGGCCAGGGCCAGTGCCGAAGCGCCGGAGGCGATCTCGACGACCAGGCCGCCCGCGAAATCCATGGCGCCGAACTTGGCCAGCCAGCCGTCCGGGGTCCACACCCAGTGCGCGATCGGGGCGTACACCGCGATGGCCCACAGCGGCACGAACACCATCCACGCCGAGAACTTGGCGCGGTCCGCGATGGCGCCGCTGACCAGGGCCACGGTCAGAATCGCGAACGTCAGCTGGAAGGTGACGTAGAGCAGCAGCGGAATGCCGGTGTTCTCGCCGATCATGTAGAGCGAGGTCGGATCGATTCCCGCCAGCCCGAAATGTCCGAGATCGCCGATGAGCCCGCCGCCGGCGTCGTCACCGAAGGCGAGGCTGTACCCCACCAGCAGCCAGGCGACCGTCACCAGCGGAATCGAGATGAAGCTCATCATCAGCATGTTGAGCACACCGCTGGATCGCACCATGCCGCCGTAGAAGATCGCCAGCCCCGGCGTCATGAGCAGCACCATGGCCGTGGCCGCGAGCAGCCAGGCCGTGGCGGCCGGATCTAGGGTCGGTGTCATCGGTAACTCCCTTCGCGCGAATTCGCGTTGCACGGAAGTTACCGAAAACTCACGTTTCGGCGCTGTTACGAAATTGAGGACTTGGATACGTGTCTGTAACAGGTCTAGCTGCGACGATCCTTGCTCTTCTTGGCCAGCTGCCGCAATCCGCGCGGTCCGGGCACCGGCAGATCGTCGTCCAGGGCCATCCACTCGGCGGTGGTGAGCCACCGCTGCTGCGCGCGGGCGTCGGCTGTGTCGTTGAACACGCGGCGGCCGCGATCGTCCCGCAGTTCGTAGGCCAGCACCGACCAGCGCGGCGGGCGGCCCTGCTCGGCGATCTGATCGCGCAGATAGGCCGCGACCAGCGTGCCCAGCGCGTTCACCGGCCGCAGCGACACCCGGTTGCCGTACCTCGCGGCGTGGAAACGCCTTCCGGCACACAGGGATCGGGGCGTGGCGCTGTAGGCGATCCAGCCCGCGCGCTGCGCCCGCTCGATCAGCCACAGATGTTTGACGGCCGTCGGCGCGATATCGCCGACCCGATCGCGAATGAGCGCGAACACCGGCTCGGACAGCAGGATGTCGCGGCGGGTCGGGCCGGTGCCGTGCACGGTCCAGTACTCATCGGTGAGTTTGGCGAGCACCCGGCCGAAGTCGTCGACGCTGCGCTGTGCGCGCCGGCCCAGGCGTTCGATGCGCTCGGCCTCGGCGCGCATGTCGTTCTGCACGATGAGGGTTTCGATGGCCGCCAGCGTCGGCACCTGGCCGCGCTGTAGCAGCTCGAGAATGGCCCCGGCGGTGGCCGGATCGGCGGCGGCCGACACCGGTAGCGAGGCCCGCTTGATGTCGTAGTCCTCGGGGTTGATGGCTCGACTGAGCAATCCGACCGCGGCGAGATCGCCGGCGAACTCGGTGCTGGAGAGCCAGGCTTCTGCGATGTCGTCGTGCGACGGCACTGGGCGTTCCTCCGGGGAATTTGGTTGTGCCCCGGTCGGGATGAGGGACCGGCCGGGGCCACCAACCTGATGAAGGTTTGGCTACCGAAGTTGCCGAGGTCCACGGTAGCCAAACAATTGCGATCTTGCTGCATCGGTTGATGCGATCGTTATGTCCGGTCTGCGGAGTTGAAACCGAACGCGTGTCCGTAAATGGCGATCCTGCGCATAAGTTACGTCCGGCTATCGGGCCGGGAGGTCACGCTAAGAATTTGCTCGAGCGCATCACCGGGACCGCGTCCGGTCCGGTCGGTATCGAACGGGCCTCCGGACTGGATGTGACCTACATCACATAGTTGTGCGACGCGCTCGTCCGGAACCGCCGGAGCGCAGCGGAGCGGTGTCACCGCCTGCCGGTACCCTCGGGCCGTGGCTCTGTACCGGAAGTACCGACCGGCAACGTTCGCTGAAGTGGTGGGGCAGGAGCACGTCACCGATCCCCTGAGTATCGCCCTGGACACCGGGCGGATCAGTCATGCCTATCTCTTCTCCGGACCGCGCGGCTGCGGTAAAACCTCGTCCGCGCGCATTCTCGCGCGCTCGCTCAACTGTGTGGAGGGTCCGACCTCCACCCCGTGCGGGGTCTGCCACTCCTGTGTATCGCTGGGCCCCGGGGGCTCGGGCAACCTCGACGTCATCGAACTCGACGCCGCGAGCCACGGCGGCGTGGACGACACCCGCGAGCTGCGCGACCGCGCCTTCTACGCGCCCGCCGAATCCCGCTACCGCGTCTTCATCGTCGACGAGGCGCACATGGTCACCACCGCGGGCTTCAACGCGCTGCTCAAGATCGTGGAAGAGCCGCCCGCGCACCTCATCTTCGTCTTCGCCACCACCGAACCGGAGAAGGTGCTGCCCACCATCCGGTCCCGCACCCACCACTACCCGTTCCGGCTGCTGCCCCCCGCGACCATGCGCGGCCTGCTCGGCAAGATCTGCGATCAGGAAAACGTGCAGGTCGAAGAGGCGGTGTACCCCTTGGTCATTCGCGCGGGCGGCGGTTCGCCCCGCGACAGCCTCAGCGTGCTGGACCAGCTGCTCGCGGGCGCCGGCCCCGACGGCGTCACCTACCCGCGCGCGGTGTCCCTGCTCGGGGTCACCGACGTCGCCCTCATCGACGACGCCGTGGCCGCCCTGGGCTCGGGCGACGGGGCCACCCTGTTCGGCACGATCGACCGCGTGGTCGAGGCCGGCCACGATCCCCGCCGCTTCGCCACCGACCTGCTCGAACGCCTGCGCGACCTGATCCTGCTGCGCGCGGTCCCCGACGCGATCGCCCGCAACCTGGTCACCGGCCCCGGCGACGTCCTGGAGCGAATGCAGGCCCAGGCCGACGCCATCGGCCCCGCGAGCCTGGCCCGCTTCGCCGAACTCCTGCACGAGGGCCTCGGCGACATGCGCGGCGCGACCGCCCCCCGCCTCCTGCTCGAGGTGGTGGCGGCCCGGATGCTCCTGCCCGCCGCCTCCGACGCCGAGACGGCCACCCTGCAGCGCCTGGAAAACCTGGAACGCCGCATGGCGGGCGGCGCCCTTCCGCCCGCCCAGCCGGCCCAAGGTTCCCGCGCTCCCCAGCAGCCCGCCCCGCACCAGCAGCCCGCCGCCCAGCCGCAGCCCGCTCCCCAGCCCCACGCAGCCCCGCCCCCGACCGGCGAACCACGCCGCCGCGGCGCGGAGGCCCTGGCCGCGATCCGCGGCAACAAACAACCCGAAGCCCCCCAACAGCATTCGGCCCCCCCGCAACAGGATGCCGCCCCACGCCAAGCGAACGCGCCACTTGGCGCCGGAGCGCAACAGCAGGCTCCCGAGCCGCAGGATGTCGCGACCCGGCAGCCGAACGCGCCGCGGGACTCGGTGGCGACGCCCGATTCCGCCGCCGCACAGCAGGCTTCGGCGCGGCAGCAGCCCACGTCCGCGCCGCAGGATGCCACGGATCGGCAGTCGAACATGCCGCAGGAGTCGGCGACGAGGCCCGATTCCGCCGCCCAACAGGGTGCGCAGTCGTCTGCGCCGCAGCGGGATTCCGCGCCCGCGTCGCAGGGAGATCAGCCGTCGCCCGCGCGGTACGGCGAGGATGTCGCGATTCCGGCGCAGTCGCGCGGGGATGTGGTGAGCGCGGACGGGGGTTCGGCGGGCGGTGCCGTGCAGGCCGGTGCGCCCGAAGGCGTTTCGCCTGCTCCGGTGCAGCACGGGCATATCGCGAGTGGCGCGGCGGTCGCGGCCGGAATCGCTGCCGCGCAGGCGAATTCGGAGGGGCAGGGTAGGCCCATCGCCATGCGCCCGCCCGAGATGAGTGCGGCGCGGGTCACCGCGATCGCGCCGAGTCCCACCGCGCGGCGGGTGGAAGAGCTCGCCGCGGAAGATGTCTCCGTGGCGGCGAGCGCTGTGCCCGAAGATGTTGTAGCGCAGGACATTTCCTCGCTGAACACGGATGCCGGGGACGTCGACGCCGCGCCGGAGCTGCGGGAGCCCGGGCTCGACGCGGAGCCGGACCTCGATTCCGAACCCGCGCTCGAACTCGACGTGGAACCCGCCCCCGCCGCCGAGTCCGCTCTGATCGATGAGCTGATGGCCGCCTCCGAGCCGTCGCTCGACGGCGAGCTCGCACCCGGTTCCGGGTCGGCCATCGACACCGGCGCGCCGTCGAGCACCGACGGGACGCCGGGCGTTGACGCCGAATCGGGCTCCGCGGCAGCGCTCGTGGCCGAACCGTCACTCGAATACGGGGTGGACGGCGGGGCGGGTCCGGACGCTTCCGGGGCGGCGGATCTCACCGCCGAGCCCGCGTTCGATCCGGTGCGCGAGCCCGCGCCCGCTTTCGGGCTCGTCCCTGAAACGCATGGTGCGGCAGTCGAATCCGGGACGGATCCCGCTCCGCAGCCGATTGCGGAGTCCGGTCGTGCGGCGGCTCCCACGCACGCTGTCGATGCGTCCGCCGCCGTCGAATCCTCCGTATCCGCCGACGCTTCCGGCCATGACGGTTCCGCCGGTGGTGGCGCGGACCCCGACGAAGTGCTGCGGGAGATCGAGGCGGCGTGGGCCGACATCCGGGCCAAGGTCCGGGAGTTCGGGGCGGCGGTGCAGGCGCTGCTGTCGGGTGCGTCGGTGTCGCGGCTCGAAGGGGCCACCATCGTTTTCGCGCATCAGCACGCGCCGCTGGCACAGCGGCTGTCGCAGCCGCAGAACCTGGACGCGGTGCGCTCGGCCGTGCGCGCCGTACTCGGGCGCGAGCACGACGTGAAGTGGGAAGTCGGCGGGGGAGGGGGCGCGGCGGCGGCCGAGCGGGATGGCATCGAAAACGGCCGTGTAGTTGGACCATCGGGGATGCGCGGGCAGGGCGGCGGGGTCGGCCAGTTCGCCGTCGGACT
>NZ_JBEXUS010000071.1:0-42539 GCF_040614455.1 Nocardia sp. NPDC005978 | reverse complement strand
AGACGTGGTATATTCGGAGCGGTGTTGGGGGGTGGGGGGGGTGCGAGCCCCGTGGGACCCCCGACGCGACGCCCCCGATCCACTGGATCGGGGCCTTCGCTGTTCTCCGGACTCTCTGGCTTACGGCTGGTAACTCGCGATGTACTCCGTATCCGCGCCCACCACACCGATTCTCGCGGCGCCGCCCGGCGAGCCGAGGGGCTCTGGGCGGCCCGGCAGGGTCTCGGTGAAGAAGCGGGCGTTCTCGGTGATGAAATCGTCTTGGCCGTCGGGCATATCGTCTTCGTAGTAGATGGCTTCCACCGGGCAGGCGGGTTCGCACGCGTTGCAGTCGATGCATTCGTCGGGCTGGATGTAGGCCATGCGGCCGCCGACGTAGATGCAGTCGATGGGGCATTCCTCCACGCAGGCGCGGTCCAGTACGTCGACGCAATCCGCGCCGATGACGAAAGTCATGAAAGCCTCCCTCGAATGAATGCCCCGTCGAGCAGGTCGGGGCACCGTCAACGATGCGCGTGCCGGACCGGGCGCGGTAGCCGCCGAACGGTGCGCACCTCATAAGGGCGGCTTATGGGCCGGGCGGGCGCGGGCGACGGCCTGCCCGCATAATTCAGCCTTATGACCCTGCCCCCGGGAACGCCCGACCTGGAGGTGCTCGACCTGCTCGCCTCGGTCGCCGAACTGGGCAGTCTCGGCGCCGCCGCGCGCCGGCACGGCATCACCCAGCCCGCCGCGAGCATGCGCGTCACCGCGCTGGAACGTCGGCTGCGCCTGCGGTTGCTCGAGCGCGGGCCGACCGGGTCCAGCCTCACCGAACCGGGGCGCGCGGTCGTCGCGTACGCGCGACCGCTGCTGGCGGCGGCGCACACCTTCGCCGCGGGCGTGGCCGCCCTGCGCACCGCCGACCAGCCGAGCCTGCGCATCGCGGCGTCGAAAACCATTGCCGACCACCGCATGTCCCAGTGGCTCACCGCGCTGCGCACCGCGCGGCCGGAGGTGACCGTCGCCCTCGAGGTCGGCAATTCCCGGCAGGTCCAGGACTGGGTGAGCCACGCGCAGGCCGACATCGGCTTCGTCGAGGGCCCGCACGCCCCGGCGGAACTGGTCAGCCGGGTGCTCGGCGGGGACGAACTCGTGGTCGTGGTCGCGCCCGGGCACGGCTGGACACGCCGCAGTTCGGTGACCGTGGCCGAACTGGCCCGCACCGCCCTGCTGTGGCGCGAACCGGGCTCGGGCACGCGCGACACCGTCTGGGAACTGCTCGCGGCCCAGGCCGAACCCGCCCGTCCCGCAGCCGAATTGGGCTCGGCCGCCGCGATCCTGGCCACCGCGCGCAGCGGCCTGGCCCCGGCCATCCTGAGCAGGCTGATCGCCGAACCCGATCTGCGCAGTGGCGCACTGGTCGGCATCCCGGTCGCCGACGCGGCCCTGACCCGCAAATTCCGGGCCGTGTGGCGGCGGCAGGCGCCGCCCGCGGACCCCGCCGACCTGCTGGTTCGCATCGCCGAACAATTCGAGCGAGCGCACGGCGCAGCCTGATTTCCCGCCCGATTCGCTGTGCCAGAATGCGGCATGACCATCAAGATCGACGCACTGGATTCCGCGCTGCTGGCGGAATTGGCGCGCGACCCGCGCACCCCGATCCTGGAATTGGCGTCCCGACTAGGGGTCGCCCGCAATACCGTGCAGGCCCGGATGAAACGGCTGGAATCCAGTGGGGCCGTGCGCGGTTATCCGCCGAATGTGGATCTGCAGGCGCTCGGCTTCGCGGTGCACGCGTACGTGGGCGTCGAACTCGACCAGAACAGAATGGACGCGATCGTCGAAGCGCTGCGGGCGTTTCCGAACGTCCTCGAGGTGCACGCCACCACCGGCCGTGCGGATCTGCTGGTGCGCATAGCCGCCCGGTCGCAACAGGACCTGCTGGCGATCATGCAGCAGGTGCACACCATCGCGGGCGTCAAACACACCGAAACCATGCTGGCCCTGGCCACGCCGATCGAATACCGCGCCCTGCCGCTGGTCGAGCATTCGACCCGGAACCCCGGCCCCGCCTGATGTGATCCGGATCTCTCCGCGCTCGAGCAGAATGCTGCTCCCATTCGAGTGCCGTAGATCACTTTTGAGCAGTCTGATCAGTTTTTCGACCAACTGTTGACACCTGAAACCCTTCCCGGCAAGTTTCGCTGCACCGATTGCTTTACGTACCTTCGTTCGCGGTTCACGACCTGAGCCGTGGGAAGTGTGGTGACAGTTCATGACCAGCGTTGCCTGCCCCTCCTCGCTACCGCGGACCACCGCGCCGTACGAGTTGGCCGACCGCTATCGCTCGGGCTCGGGCCCGGTCCTGCTCACCGGCGTTCAGGCCATCGCCAGACTGCTGGTCGAACAGCACGTGCGCGACATGCGCGCCGGGCGCCGGGTCGCGACCTTCGTCTCCGGCTACCAGGGCAGCCCGCTCGGCGGGGTCGACAAGATGCTGCTGGGCATGCCGACCGTGCTCACCGAGCACGACATCACCTTCGTGCCCGGCTTCAACGAGGAACTGGCCGCCACGGCGGTCTGGGGCAGTCAGGCCGATCTCCCGGCCGGCAATGCGACCCACGACGGGGTCGTCGGGGTCTGGTACGGCAAGGGCCCGGGCGTGGACCGCGCCACCGATGCCATCCGGCACGCGAACATGTACGGGGTCAACGCCCGCGGCGGGGTGCTGCTGCTGGTCGGTGACGATCCGGCCTCGAAATCCTCCACGGTGCCGGCGGTCAGCGAGCGGTCGCTGGCGGCCATGGGCGTGCCGGTGTTGTTCCCGCGCAACGCCGAAGAGATCATCACCATGGGCATGCGGGGGGTCGCGCTGTCGCGGGCCTCGGGCTGCGTGGTGGCCATGAAGATCGTGGCCGATGTCGCGGACGGCGCGTGGACGGTGGACGGCTCGGTGGCCGATCTGACGGTTACGGTGCCCGAAGTGCTGTGGGAGGGAAGGCCTTTCCGGTACCGGCAGCGGCCGATGGCGGCCCCGACCGACAGCGTGCTGGCCGAGGCGGATCTGTACGGTCCGCGCTGGGATGTGGTGCGCGCCTTCGGGGCGGCGAACACCCTCGACGTGATCGAGGTGGATCCGCCCGCCGCGCGGCTCGGGATCGCAGCCACCGGAACCACTTTCGATGCCGTGCGCCAGGCACTGCTCGACCTGGGCGTGGACGAAACCGCCCTGCATCGCGCGGGAATTCGACTGCTGCGCATCGGCATGCCGTATCCACTGGGCGCGCAACACGTCACCGAGTTCGCCCGGGGCCTGGAAGAGATCGTCGTGGTGGAGGACAAGACCGCGTTCATCGAAACCCAGATGCGCGAGATCCTCTACGGCACGGTCGCGCCGCCGCGCATCATCGGCAAGCGGGACGAGCGCGATGCGACGCTGATGCCGTCCGACGGCGAACTGACCCCCGGCCGGTTGCTCGGGCCGCTGCGGCGCGTGCTGCGTGGCCGCGTCGAACTGAAAAAGGCAGCGCCGCCGCCGCTTTCACTGGAGGTGCTCTCCGCCGAACGCAAGCCGTACTTCTGCAGCGGCTGCCCGCACAATCGCTCGACCGCGCTGCCCGAGGGGTCGATCGGCGGCGGCGGGATCGGCTGCCACACCCTGGTCACCATGTCCGGGCGCGGCGACAGCGCGGTCACCGGCCTGACCCAGATGGGCGGCGAGGGCAGCCAGTGGATCGGGCAGGCCCCGTTCACCGATGTGCCGCACCTGTTCCAGAACATCGGCGACGGCACCTTCTTCCACTCCGGGCAGCTGGCGGTGCAGGCGTGCGTGGCGGCGGGGGTGAACATCACCTACAAGGTGCTGTGGAACGAAGTGGTCGCCATGACCGGGGCGCAGGACGTGGAGGGCGGGCTCACCGTCGCGGGCCTGACGCACAAGCTCAGCACCGAGGGCGTACGCCGCATCATCATCTGCGCCGACGAACCCCAGCGGCACAACCGGCGGGCGCTGGCCAAGGGCACGCTGCTGTGGCATCGCGACCGGCTCGACGAGGCGCAGCGGCTGCTGCGCGAGGTCCCCGGCGTCACCGTGATCATCTACGACCAGCACTGCGCCGCCGACGCACGGCGTCAGCGCAAGCGCGGCACCCTGCCCACCCGCGACACCCGCGTGGTGATCAACCAGGCGGTGTGCGAAGGCTGCGGCGACTGCGGGACCAAGTCCAATTGCCTGTCGGTGCAACCGGTCGAAACCGAGTTCGGCGACAAGACCCGCATCGACCAGACCTCCTGCAACACCGACTACAGCTGCCTGGACGGCGACTGCCCGTCCTTCGTCACCGTCGAGGTGACCCCGGACAAGAAGGGCCGCAAGGGTTCCGGCCGCATAACCGCCGAACCGCCCGCCGTCGCGGACCCCGGGCCGGGGGCACCGGCCGGCACGCAGAACGTGCTGCTCGCCGGCATCGGCGGCACCGGCATCGTGACGGTGAACCAGGTTCTGGCCACGGCCGCGCTGCGCGCCGGCTACGAAGTCGAGAGCCTGGACCAGATCGGATTGAGCCAGAAGGCCGGTCCCGTGGTGTCGCACCTGCGGTTCGCGACCGGCCGGCTGGAGCCGTCCAACCGGCTCACCCCCGGCAGCGCGGACTGCGTGCTCGCCATCGATCTGCTGACCGCCGCCGACCGCCGCTACCTCGGGTACGGGAATCCGGCGGGCACCATCGTGGTGGCCTCGACAAGCCTGACACCGACCGGAGACATGGTGTACGACAGGTCGATCGAGCATCCGCCGGTCGCCGAGCTGCTGGATCGACTGGCGACCGTGTCGCGCTCGCTACATCACTTCGACGCGCTGGCGGCCGCCGAGCGGCTGTTCGGGAACACAGCCGCGGCGAACTTCCTGATGGTCGGCGCGGCCGTGCAGACCGGCGGACTGCGCCTGCCCGCCGCGGCCATCGAGGAGGCGATCGGGATCAACGGCGTCGCGGTCGCGGCGAACGTCGCCGCCTTCCGCTGGGGGCGGGCGGCCATCGCGGATCCGGCCGCGTTCGCGGCCGCGGTGGACGCGGCTCGACCGCGGGTCACCACACCGGTCGTGCCCGCGGACCTGCTGGTGGGCACCGATTTCGAGGGCGAGGTCCGCGATCTCGTGGAACGCCGCGCCGCCGAACTGATCGGCTATCAGAACGTGAAGGTCGCCCGCCGCTACCTCGAGACCGTGCAGCTGGCCTGGTCGGCCGAACGCGCGATCACCGACCGCACCGACTTCAGCGCCGCCGTGGCGCGCGGGCTGTTCAAGTTCACCGCGTACAAGGACGAGTACGAAGTTGCGCGCCTGCTCGTGGATCCGGCGTTCCTGGCCGAGGTTCGGGCGCAGGTACCCGGGGGCGAAAAGCTCACGTACAAGCTGCATCCGCCCGTCCTGCGGGCGCTCGGTCGCAAGAAGAAGATCGGGCTCGGCCCGAAATCCCATGTGGCGCTGCGGCTGCTCGCCAAGGGCAGGGCGCTGCGCGGCACGAAACTGGATCCGTTCGGGTACGCCCACGTGCGAAAAGTGGAGCGCGAGCTGCTGTCCCACTACACCGGCATGGTGGGCCGGCTAGCGGCAGAACTGAGCGCCGCCGGCTACGACACCGCCGTCCGGGCCGCCGCGCTGCCCGACGTCGTGCGCGGGTACGAGGACATCAAGCTCGGCAACGTCGAGCTCTACCGCTCCGGACTGCGGGAGCTCGGCATCGACTACTGATCCGGCTCCGGCTCGTCCGGGGTCCGGGTCACCCGGTCGCATGAGGGGCGACCGGGCGATCCGGGCAACGGCGCGAGCCGCCCGTGCGCGCCGGTCATCGGGCGCGGCCCGAATCGACTGCCCTGGGCGCAACGTCGGCGGTGCTCACGCCCCGGTGGAGTGCGCATGGGTGCAGCCGCGAGCAGCAGCTCGACCGAAACACTCTGTACCGCAACGTAAATGAGTAATCCCCCTGCGCGGCGGAACAGGTCGCGCCCACCACCCGGCCATGCCCCGATACACCACCGCCCCGGCCGACCCCGGCCCAGCGCCGCCACCAGCGGCGACCAGCGCCCCGCCCCGTACGGCCCACCAGGCCGCCTCGGGCAGGGCATCCAGAGAGGAAGCACCCGTGACCGCAATGCACACCGACGCAGGGGTTTTCGCCCGCTCGCACGAGCTGAGCCCGCGCAGCCACGAGCAGGTGGTGTTCTGCGAGGACGACCGCACCGGGCTCAAGGCGATCATCGCCATTCATTCCACCGCGCTCGGTCCCGCCCTCGGCGGCACCCGGTTCTACCCGTACGCCGACGAATCCGCCGCGCTGCAGGACGTGCTGCGGCTGTCGTGGGGCATGACGTACAAGGCGGCGGCCGCCGGGGTGAACCTGGGCGGCGGCAAGGCCGTCATCATCGGCGATCCCGCGCTCGCGAAAACCGAAGCGCTGCTGGGCGCATACGCCCGCTTCGTGAACACCCTGGGCGGGCGCTACATCACCGCGGGCGATGTCGGCACGAACACCGGCGATCTCGATGTGATCGGCCGGCACACCGCGCACGTCACCGGCCGCAGTATGGCCGCGGGCGGTTCCGGCGACAGCGCCCGGCTCACCGCGCTCGGGGTCTTCCACTCCATGCGCGCCGGGGCCGAGGCCGTGTGGGGTACGCCCGCGCTGGCCAACCGGACCGTAGGCGTGGAGGGTGCGGGCAAGGTCGGCGGCGAACTCGTCGAACTGCTGCTCGCCGATGGGGCGGAGGTCTGCGTGAGCGACGTGAACGAGGCCGCCCTGCAGCGCATTTCGCAGCGGCACCCGGCCGTCCGGCTGTTGGGCTCGGTCGCCGCCGCTCCGGTGGACATCTACGCGCCGTGCGCCCTGGGCGGCACGCTCACCGAGGACAGTGCCGCGGCGCTGGAGGCGAAACTCGTGTGCGGGGCGGCCAACAACCAGCTCGCCCATCCGGTGGTGGAGCACGCGCTCGGTGAGCGCGGCATCACCTGGGTCCCCGATTTCGTGGCCAACGCCGGGGGGCTGATCCAGGTCGAGGGCGAATTGCGTTCCGCCCCGGCCTCGGTCGTGGAGGCCGACGTCGCCCGCATCTACGACCGCTGCCGCGACATCATCACCGTCGCGCGCGGCGCGGGCATCGGCGCCGGCGCGGCCGCGAACCGGTTCGCCGAGCGCCGCCTGGACGCCATCCCGCGATCGAACTGACCGCGGCGCAAGAAGTTTCGAGGAGGAGACAGCACGTGGCGATCACCAGCGGCATGTTCCGCACGAAATCGGTCGAACAGTCGATCCGGGACACCGACGACCCGGATTCCAAGCTCCGCAAGGACCTGACGGCCCGCGACCTCACCATCTTCGGTGTGGCCGTGGTCATCGGCGCGGGCATCTTCACGCTCACCGCGCGGACGGCGGGCACGGTGGCCGGGCCCGCGGTCTCGCTGGCCTTCGTCTTCGCGGCGATCGCCTGCGGGCTGACGGCGCTGTGCTACGCCGAGTTCGCCTCGACGGTGCCGGTAGCGGGCAGCGCGTACACCTACGCGTACGCCACCTTCGGCGAGGTGATCGCCTGGATCATCGGCTGGGATCTCATCCTGGAATTCGCCCTGGCGGTGTCGGTGGTGGCCAAGGGGTGGTCGCAATACCTCGGCGAGTTGCTCGGTCATCAGGTGACGGTCGAGCTCGGATCGCTGCGGTTCGACTGGGGCGCGGTGGCGATCATCACGATCGTCGGCACGCTGCTGGCCACGGGAACCAAACTGTCGTCCCGGGTTTCGGCGGTGGCGGTCGCGATCAAACTGGGCGTCATCGCGCTGGTGCTGGTGGTCGGCGCGACCTATTTCAAGGCCTCGAATCTCTCGCCCTACATTCCGCCGCCGCAGCCGTCCGAGCATGCCGAGGGCGTGCGGCAGTCGCTGTTCGCCTGGCTCACCGGATCCGGCGGCACGGCGTTCGGCTGGTTCGGGCTGCTGTCCGCGGCAAGCCTGGTGTTCTTCGCCTTCGTCGGCTTCGACGTGGTGGCGACCACCGCCGAGGAGACGCGCAACCCGCAGCGTGACGTGCCGCGCGGGCTGTTCGGTTCACTGGCCATCGTGACCGTGCTCTACGTCGCGGTCTCGCTGATCCTGACCGGCATGGTGTCCTACACCGAGTTGCAGGGCGAGAATGCGACCCTGGCAACGGCTTTCGCGATCCACGGCGACACCTGGGTGAAGAACATCATCTCCATCGGCGCGATCGCGGGCCTGTCCACCGTCGTCATGGTCATGTACCTCGGGCAGACGCGCATCCTGTTCGCCATGTCCCGGGACGGGCTGCTCCCCCGCTCGCTGGCCCGCACCGGCGAACACGGCACCCCGGTCCGGCTGACCGTGCTGGTCGGCGTCGTCTGCGCGCTGCTGGCCGGCTTCGTGGACTTCGGCACGCTCGAGGAAATGGTGAACATCGGCACCCTGGTCGCCTTCGTCATGGTCGCGGTGGGCGTGCCGATCCTGCGCCGCACCCGCCCCGACCTGCCCCGCGGCTTCCGCGTCCCCCTGGTCCCCCTGATCCCGATCCTGGCCGCGATCGCCTGCCTGTGGCTGATGCTCAACCTCTCGATCGAGACCTGGCTGCGGTTCGTGATCTGGATGGCGCTGGGCATGGTGGTCTACTTCGCCTACGGGCGCGGACATTCCATGCTGCGTAGGCAACCGGTCGACCGTGCACCGGCCGAGAACGATCAGCCGGTCGCGGACGGTACGCCGGTGAGCTAGGGGGTCAGCGCCAGGATCTGCGGAACGATCGCGTCCCACTCGTCACGCGGGGGCATCTCGTGGCCGGTCCGGGCCAGGATGTGAAAGCGCGCGCCGGGAATGGCGGCGGCCAGGGCCTTCCCGTGCGCGAGCGGGAACAGCGGGTCCTCGTCGCCGTGCAGGACCAGGGTCGGGGCGGTGACGGTGGCCAGGCGATCGCGCCAGGCCGGGCCGGGGTCCATGAGGAACGGGTTGGTCAGCTGGGCAGCGATATTCGACGCGCGGGCCACGACGCGGGCGGCCTGGGCGCGGCGGGCGGCTTCGTCGAAGGGGCGGCTCGTCGCGGCGAACGGACGCTCGGAGGCAACGAGATAGTCGACCACCGCGGCCTGATCGGACCAGTCGGGCTCGGGCAGCTCGCCACCGAAGAAAGCGGCCAGCTCGGGGGTCATGCCCGGCAGGTCGGTGGCTTCGTGCCCGGGCCCGCCGGGAGTTCCGGAGGAAAGCACCAGCGCCGCAACCCGTTCCGGATGCGCCAGCGCCACCAGCTGCGCCAGCGCCGAGCCACCCGACATCCCGTACAACGTCGCCCGCTCGAGGCCGTAGGCGTCCAGCACCGCGACCGTGTCCGCGATGACGTCGGCCAGCCCGTGCGGCGGCGCACCCACCTCGAAGGTGGAGGACCGGCCCGAATCCCGGGCGTCGTACCGGATTACGAACCGTCCGCCGGCGACCAACCGCTCGATGAACTCCTCGTCCCACGCCAGCATGGAGTCCCCCGCCCCGTGCAGCAGCACGATGGCCGGGTCCCCCGCGTCCCCGAAAGCCTCCGTGCTCAACACGATTCCCGAGTTCTCGACGTTCCGCTCGACACCGACCACCGCACTGCCCTCCATCTCCGTTACGTGTGCCGCGAATCCTCCCAGGGGTCTACGACAGAAATCCCCGCCGCTCGGGCGCGCCTGTTGCTCTGGACCCGATGACTTCGCGAGGCTGGCGGGGTGCGGCTCATTGATATGTCGGTTCCCCTGCGCAGTGGCATGCCCGTTTATCCCGGGGACCCGGAGGTGGTGATCGAGGCGGCGTTGACGGTGGCGGGGGCCGGGGTCAACGTGCTGGGGGTGCATATGGGGTCGCAGAGCGGGACCCATGTCGACGCGCCCCGGCATATCGACGACGGGCTGCCCGCCCTGGACGAGGTGCCGTTGGAACGGTTCGCGGGGGCGGTGGTGGTTATCGACGCGCGCGAGTTCGGGGCGCGGGCGGCCATCGGGGCGGAGGTGTTCGCAGGGCGGGTCGCGGCGGGGCAGATCGTGCTGATCTGTACCGGGTGGTCCCGGTTCTGGGGGACGGACGAGTATCTCGCGCATCCGTTTCTCAGCGTGCGGGCGGCGCGGTATCTGGTCGACGCCGGAATCCGGACCGTCGGGATCGACGCGCTCAGCGTGGACCCGACCCCGGCACACGACATTCCCGCGCACCTGGCGCTGTGCCGGGCACACGCGGTGATCGCCGAGAACCTCACGAACCTCGCGGAGGTGCTGGCGGCGCAGGAGGCCGGAGACACGGTCGAAGCGTCACTGTTTCCGCTGCATATCCCGGGTGCGGACGGCGCTCCGGTACGCGCGGTGGCCCGGATTCACCCCGCGGCGAGGGTTCGGGCATAACGCTTCGCTGTGACGGATGTGGCACTGTATCGGAATTTGTGGCGCGGAACACTCGATCTTCGTAAACTGCTGGGCGACACACGGGCGGCGTCGGGGCCCCCGTTTACCAATGCTCGACCAGAGAGATCCACCACGTGAATCGTTCCGCCGTCTCCACATTGCTAGCCACCGCGGCCATCATGGTCGCGGCCCCCGCCGCCAGCGCGGATATCGTCCTCTCCGAGGTGCCGAACTCGGTCGCCGAAAAGAAGAAGAACGACGATCCCATGCAGACGATCGCCCCGGGTTCCGGCGGCTCGTCCGACGACATCAACACCGGCACCTCGGGTGGCCTGGCCACCACCGGTTCCACCGGCACCGGCTCGTTCGGCCTGCCCAACCTCGACAAGCTGCTCTTCGGCCCGTTCGAGAAGCTCTGCTCGGTGACCGGCAGCGCGTGGACACTGCTCGGCGAAACCAGCTTCGGCTGCGGCAGCCTCGACAAGGAGCCGGGCGCGCCGTTCTGACCCGATCCCCGACGGCTTCCACCGCACCTCGAGCATGCAGCAGGGGCGCCGACTTCGGTCGGCGCCCCTGCTTGCTGTCTTCGGGTCAGCGGTTGTCGTCGGCGTTGCCGGCCTTCCACTGCGCCCACGGGATGTTCCAGTCACCCAGGCCGTCCACGCCCGAGAGCGTCCCGCCCACGGTGTTCTTGACAATGGTGATGTCGCCGCGCTTGGCGTTGTCGTACACCCAGCGCGCGTTCTCCGGGCTCAGGTTCAGGCAGCCGTGGCTGGTGTTCGACGAACCCTGCGCCCCAACCGACCACGGCGCGGAGTGGAAGAAGATGCCGGAGTAGGAGATTCGGGTCGCCCAGTCCACCGGCGTCTTGTACCCGTCGGGCGAGTTCACCGCTACGCCGTAGGTCGAGGAATCCATGATGATCTTGTCGTGCCGGTCGGCGACGATGTAGATCCCGTTGTCGGTGGGCGTGCTGTTCTTGCCCATCGAGGTCGGCATGGTCCGCACGACCTGGCCGTTCTTCTCGACCGTCACCTGCTTGGTGTCGTCGTCGGCGGTGAAGACCGTGGCGTCGCCGATGGTGAAGCTGGAGTTGATGTCGGTGTCGCCCACCAGGCCGTTGCCCAGGTCGCGGCCGTACACCTGCACGGCCACATCGACTTTGGTGCCCGGGGCCCAGAAATGCTCTGGCCGCCAACGGACTTCGCGATTGTTCACCCAGTAGAACGCGCCCTCGACCGCGGGGGTTGTCGTGATCTTGATGGCGGCCTGGGCGGCCTTGCGGTCCGGGATGTTCTCGTCGAACTGGATGGCGACCGGCTGGCCGATGCCGACCACTTCGTTCTCACCGGGCAGCAGGTAGGGGTGGGTGCGATTGTTCGGGGAGATGGTGGCGAAGCTCAGCGAGGTGCTGCTCGCACCGCCCAGGCCGATGGCTTCGACCTTGAGGGTGTAGGTGCGCGCGAAGCCCAGCTGTTCGGTCAGCTTCCAGGAGCGGCCGTCCGCGGCCATCTCACCGGCGACCGCGCGGCCCTCGGGGTTGGTCAGCGCGACCGAACTGAGCTTGCCGTCCTCGACCTTGAGCACCAGCGGGTCGGCGGGCGAGAAGCCCTTCTGCCCGTCCTTGACCGGCGCGATCAGCTTCGGCTTGACGAGTTCACTGATGGGGTTGGAATCGATTGCGACCGAAGAGGAATCGGATGTGCTCGACGAACAGCCCACCAGGGCGAGGGCGAGCACGGACAGCACCGCTGTCGAGCCCAGCCACGTCGAACGGCGCCGGCTCGACCGGAGCCGACCCTGACCAATACTCATTGCAACCCCACTTCACGTCTCGGTGCGCAGCTGGACACCGAGGATTCGGCCCCGACCACACGTGTTCGACCCACCACGCCCGCGGGGTTTCGGTCGAGATCACGCCTGCAAGTCATTCTGCCAGGCACCACCGACCTGACAAACGACAACGCGTCCCACCCCCTCGGGGTTCAACCGGTTCATCACCTGGAGGCCGCACTTCGTTAACACCGTTCGACGAGATCTTCGAACCACGCAAAAACCCCCAACAACCAGGCGATTTCATGTTTGGCGGCATCGCCTGTTAATGTTTCTACCGCACCGCAGAGAGGCCAACACCGAGAGGGACAGGCCACGAAGCACAGGGCATGCGCCATTAGCTCAATTGGCAGAGCAGCTGACTCTTAATCAGCGGGTTCGGGGTTCAAGTCCCTGATGGCGCACTTCAGAAGGCCTCCGGCTACCAGCCGGGGGCCTTCTTCTTTTGTTGCCGAATCGATGCCGGCCCATTCCCCTCCCGGCGGGTCGTCAAGATACCCCCGATCCCGCCCGCCACTCCGAACGTGAGCAGAACCACACCCGATCACTTTCCGAATCACCCACTCCGCCACCCCATCCCAAGCGAATCGCAGCCGCAGGGCACCGAATTTCCGGACGGGACCTATTCCGGGCCGAGGGTGGTGTGGGTCAGGGTCTCGGAGATCGTCCAGATCCGGGTGGCGTCGGCGGGGGCGCGGAGGCGGGTGTAGAGCTTTTGTTCGGCGGGTGGGCCGCCGAGGTGGCCCGGGCCGCTCGGGCCGTAGAACAGGCCGGGGCGGGCGGCGGGGGACGTCGCGGCGTAGAGGGCGGGGAGCTGGGCCGACTCGACCGTGCCGAGGAGGATGCCGCGGGCCGAGAGGAAGCGGATCACGCGGACGCCCAGGGTGTCCCGGGCGCGGCCGACCTCGGGGCGGGCCGCCAGGAGGTTGGTGGGTGCCACGCCGGGGTGGGAGAGATTGCTGGTGATGCCCCAGTCGCCGGCCTCGCTGCGGCGTTGGAGTTCCAGGGCGAACAGGCCCAGGGCGATCTTGGATTGGGAGTAGGCGTGCGAGCCGGTGTAGGAACGCTCCCAGTTCAGATCGTCCCAGTTGATGGCGTTGCTGTTCGCGGAGACGCTGATCTGCGAGGTCACCCGGGCCCGGCCCGCCCGCAGCAGGGGTAGCAGGTGCGACACCAGGGCGAAGTGGCCGAGGTGGTTGGTGCCGAATTGCAGTTCGAAACCGTCGGCCGTGGTCTGGCGTTCGGGCGGTGTCATCACGCCGGCGTTGTTGATCAGCAGGTGAATCGGCGCGCCCTCCGCGCGCAGGGTCGCGCCGAGCGCGGCCACCGAGTCGAGCGAGGACAGGTCCAGCTCGCGCAGGGACACCCGCGCGTCCGGCGTCCGCTCCCGGATGCTCGCGAGCGCCGCCTCGCCCTTGCGCGGATTGCGCACCGGCAGCAGCACTTCCGCACCCGCGGCGGCCAGGCGGGCCGCGATCCCGAGGCCGATGCCGTCGCTCGCCCCGGTGACTACGGCGCGCCTGCCGGACAGATCGGGGACGTCGATGTCGATGACCTTGCCTGCCATGTGCACTCTCCCAATGGTGTCGCCGACTCCACGGAAACGCTGTCGCGTGACGCTACCCCCGGGCTCCGGCCCAGACCGGGAACCGCAGATTTCCGACATTTCGGGTGGCCCGATCGTGATCTCCCGGCGCGGCGAGCCGCCCTGTCCGGTTCGGCGTGATTGTTAGCGTCGCCGGGTGGACCCCAACCAGCAGTGGTCGCCGGAACCCACCGTGCCGCCCGCGGACTCCGCCGCTCAGGCCACGGATTCCGGCGCGCAGACCGCGGACTCCGCCGTCTCGCCGCGGGCCGCGCGCTGGATCGGGCTGGGATGCGTCGCCGCGCTGATCGCCGCGGTGGCCGCGCTGGGCGTGCTCGCGCTCGGGCAGTGGCGGGACACCCGGGACACCGGCACGGCGGACCGGATCAGCAGCGCCGCCGCGGGTATGAGCTTCGTCGCCCCGGCGGGCTGGGAGGAGATCCCCCCGCAGGACGGCGAACTCGTCTTCGGTCAGTCCGCACTGCGCCGGACCGACGGCGCCGACGGCATGGTGCTGCTGGGCCGGTTGGACCAATCCCTGTTCGCCGCGGCCGAATCCGATGACGCCCGCGCGGCCTGCTCGCTCGGCGGCGGCATGGGCGAGTTCTTCTTTCCCGATTCCGGGCAGCGGATCGACGAGTCGAGCCACGACCTGACGGGCCGGGGCACCACCGGCAAATCCTGCTTCTACCGGGTCGATTTCGACGACTCCGGCGCCACGACCGCCGAGGTCTACACCGCGGTGGTCCGCTCGGGCGAGCAGCGCTGGTGGCTCACCTGGCTCAGCGACACCGACTCCCCCATCGACCAGGCCGCGGCCGCCCGGCTGGCCGAATCAATTCGGCCCCTGTAGCACCGGACCGGCCGGCAGCAGAGTTCGAGGCCGTTCACTCGAGAGCTCGGCCCGGAAACGCCCGCCCGTCGGCCGAACCCGCAGACCCGGCTCGGAAAGCCCCTCACGTCAGCCCAGTTCGAGACTGGTCGCCCCGAACACCCGATCCTGCCGATGCGCCCGCACCGGCCCGGTGTACATGCGCGCGGTATCGAAACTCGGTGTCAGCCCGGCAGACTCGGCCAACTCCACGGCCACCGCGTTGGTCAGCGGCACGTCGATCGCCAGCGGCCGGCCCGCGGCGAACTCACCGAGCCCGGCGAGCAGCTGCCCGGCCGCCTCGGCCGAATCGGCGAACAGCGGCCCCACCCGCAGGGAATCCCGTGCGGGACGGACGGTTCCGAAGCCGGTCAGCACCCCGCTTTGCTCGCGGACAACGGTGTGATGACCGGGCTCGGCGAGCCAGGCGCCGAGAAAACGCGGCCGGTCGGCGGGCATGCAGCCGGAGTCGTAGCGGTGCAGGGCGGCGGTGTCGGCGGCCGTGGCCGTGCGCACCGTGCCGTCGGCGCCGGGCAGGCGCGGTACGCCGACGAATCGCGCGCTGCGATAGGCGAGTTCGAAGCCGCTGCGGCGATAGTCCCCCTGCCGGTCCGGCACGCCGTCGAGCCCGATGGTGCGCGATCCGGCGTGCGCGATACCGGCCTTCCAGGTCGCCAGCCCCAGCCCGGTCCCCCGCCAGCGCGGGCGCACCAGATAGAACCCCAGGAAGGCGTAGTCGGTGCCGTAGTTGACCACCGACACCGCCGACACCGGCTCGCCGTCGATGCGGCCCAGGAAGAAGCCCTCGGGATCCTGGGCGAAGAAGGCGGTGATGTCACGTTCGCCCGGATTCCAGCCCTCATCCGCCGCCCATTCGCGGACCACGGCCCAATCCGCGGCGGTCGCCGTCCCGATGGTCAGTACGTCAGCGGCACCCGTCGCATCTGGCATCCTCCAACGGTAACCGCGGACCGGGCGCCCGCGGCCGGAGTTGCCGCAGATCGGTGTCACCCCGCTGGACTAGGCTTGCCCCCGATCCCCAACCCTGTGAGCAGCCCATGAACGACTTCGCCCATTCCGATTCCGCGTCGAGCAGCCGTATGGACAAGGCCCGGCGACTGGCGGCCTACACCTGGCACCGCGACATCTCCGGAGCGGAACTGCTCGCCATGCCCATGCCCGAACGCCGCAAACTCGCGCGCGCGGCCGAGGCGAATCCGCCGAGTACCGACGAGACCTGGCAGGTGGTGGCCCGCCTGCTCACCGAGAAGGATTCCTGGGCGGCCCGCAATCCCGGGCATCCGGCGGCTCGGCGGGAACAGGCCGACGAGAAGATTCTCTGGGTGAAACCGCCCGTCACACCGTGGCTCAGCTAGCCGCACCCTTGACAGCAAGAAATGAACGGGGGTTCACTGCTTGAGTGTCACCCGACTTCGAGAACCACGCGGGAACCCGCCCCGCCGCCTGGCGCGATGAGCTGACCGGCGGCGACGCCTCGCTCTTCGCCGATCGCCCCGAACCCGGCGGCGAATTCGCCGGCCGCACTCTCACCTACGAGGTGACCGGCCGCATCGCCCGCATCACCTTCAACCGGCCCGAACGCGGCAACGCCATCACCGCGGACACCCCGATCGAACTGGCGACCGCCGTCGAACGAGCCGATCTCGATCCGCGCGTGCACGTCATCGTGGTGAGCGGGCGCGGCAAGGGCTTCTGCGGCGGCTACGACCTGTCGATCTTCGCCGAGAACGGCATGGAACCCGCACCGGGCGCGCAGCCCACCGAGGGCACCGTCCTGGACCCGGTGGTCCAGGCCCGCAATCACAATCCGTGGGGCACTTGGGATCCCATGGTGGACTACGCCATGATGTCGCGCTTCAACCGCGGCTTCGCCAGCCTGCTGCACGCGAACAAGCCGACCGTGGCCAAGGTGCACGGGTTCGCCATCGCCGGCGGCACCGACATCGCGCTGTACGCCGATCAGATCATCTGCGCCGCGGATGCCCGGTTCGGCTATCCGCCCACCCGGACCTGGGGCATTCCGGCCGCGGGCATGTGGGCGCACCGGGTCGGTGATCAGCGCGCCAAACGCCTGCTGTTCACCGGCGACAGCCTCAGCGGCGCGCAGGCCGCGGAGTGGGGCCTGGCCATCGAGGCCCCCGCCCCGGACGAGCTCGACGAGCGCACCGAGGATCTGCTGCACCGCATCTCACAGGTGCCGATCAATCAGCTGATCATGGCGAAGCTGGCGCTCAACAGCGCGCTGCTGAATCAGGGCGTGCTCAACTCCGGCATGATCAGCACCGTGTTCGACGGGATCTCCCGGCACACCAGGGAGGGCTACGCCTTCCAATTGCGCTCGGCCACCGCCGGTTTCCGCGAGGCCGTCCGCGAGCGCGACGAGCCGTTCGGCGACTGGAAGCGCGCGCAGTTCGACCGCCCGCGGGACGAGAGCTAGCCCAGGTCGGTGCGCTCGGCCTCGGCGACCACCCGGTCCGCGAGCGAGCGCAGCGCGGCGGCCTCGCCCGCGTCCAGCCCGTCGATGAACAGCCGCCGCACCAATTCCACGTGATTGGGCGCGGCGGCCTCGAGCGCCCGGCGCCCGGCCTCGGTCAGGCGCACCTCGCGCCCGCGGGCGTCGTCGACCGCCTGACAGCGATCGATGAGCCCGCGCGCGGCCATACGGGACAGATGCTTGGAGAGCCTGCTCTTGTCCCAGCAGATCTCCGCGCCCAGATCCTTGGCGCGCAGCTGCCCGCTCGCGGCGGACAACGCCACGAGCACCTCGTAGTCGGAGGTGGACAGGCCGTCGCGGGTCAGCCCGGCGGCGATCGCGGCATCCATGCGCTGCCGCAGCCGGATATAGGATTGCCAGGTTGCCTGTTCTTCGTCGCTCAGCCAGCGGACCATGCTTTTCATCCTATCCCGCACTAGTTGACATGGACACTAAAGTCGGTGTATCGGCGCGCACACACCCGCGGCGCCGAACGTGTCGTAAAGTACGGGCAATTCGTCCGAGACGCGCGGCCGGAGATCATTACCCGCAGTAGCGATTTCCGGAGCGAACGGACGGGACCCCTTCCCGCGGAACACCTTCGCGGGGTCGTCGGTCCGTAGCCTTTTACCTGGATGAATAGCTCATCCGGTTGACAATGCAACGGTCCGCAGAAACAGTAGACGCCGGACCCGTACCGGCCACCGTGCCGCAACCCTGCGGCAGCGGTGGCAATCCGCGCCGAATCGGGCCTATACCAACCTATTGCGCCGACATTGAGGAATACATGAACGTTCGCCGGCTTCTCGTCACCGCCAGCGTCGCGGGACTGACGACCTTCGCAGCCCAGGGGGTTGCCTTCGCCGATGTGCCCACGGGTTCCTCCGGCACCGGGTCGTCCACCATCGATACCGGCTCGGGCGCCACCGGTTCGGCCAATCTGGCCCAGACCGGTTCCGCCGGAGGCTCGTACAAGAACTGCGACGAGGCCCGCCACGCCGGCCACGCCCCGCTCTTCCGCGGCGAGCCCGGCTACGGACCGCACCTGGACCCGGACGGCGACGGATTCGCCTGCCCGACGGTCTGATCGAGCTCGGACAACGAGAAACCCCCGGTGCCGTCGGCATCGGGGGTTTCTCTTGCGTCCGGTTTCGCTACACCGGGCTCAGCGGAAGATCTTGACCAGCACCAGCGTCACGACCAGCGCACCCGCGCCGATGAGGCTGTACTTGATCTTGGGCTCGTTCACCTTCGCGATCAGCGCGTGCTTGGTGTTGTCGGCCAACCGCTGCGGATCGGCCCGCACCGCGAGTTCGTCGAGGGTGTTCGCGAGCCGGCTCCGCGCGGCCTCGATCTCCCGCTCGATCGCCTCGGTATCTCTCGCCACGTCACACTCCTGTCTGAAAGCCGCGCTCAGCGGCACTGTCGTCTCGAGGCCCCGCGCGCTGCCGGACTGCGGCTGCGCGCCCGCTTACGAGCGGTGCTGTGGAGTGTATCGCTCACACCGCGTCGCGCCCGTCTACTACGGTTGCGGCATGACCGAGAACCACCGACTCAGTCCCGGCGACACCGCGCCCGCCTTCACACTTCCCGATGCCGACGGCAAGGAGGTGTCCCTGGCCGACTACCGCGGCCGCAAGGTGATCGTCTACTTCTACCCGGCCGCCAGCACGCCCGGCTGCACCAAGCAGGCCTGCGATTTCCGCGACAGCCTCGCCGAACTGAACGGCGCCGGGCTCGAGGTCATCGGGATCTCGCCCGACAAGCCCACGAAGCTGGCCAAGTTCCGCGACAACGAGGAACTGACCTTCCCCCTGCTGTCGGACCCGGACAAAGAGGTGCTGCAGGCCTACGGCGCCTTCGGCGAGAAGACCATGTACGGCAAGACCGTCACCGGAGTCATCCGCTCCACGTTCCTGATCGACGCGGACGGCAAGATCGAGGTCGCGCAGTACAACGTGCGCGCCACCGGCCACGTGGCCAAGCTGCGGCGCGAACTGTCCGTCTGACACCCGGAGAACAGAGTAGTCCCGGCCCCCACCGGGCCGGGACTACTCGAACTCGGTGCAGCCCCCGCACGCGCCGAGAGTCCGGTTCCCGCGCAACGGGTTCCGCCGCGAACGGCCCGCGTCGCGAACGCGGGCCGCGCCGTCAGTGCCTCAGACGCGGGGCATGGTCTGGGCGGCCCACTGCAGCATCATGCGCCAGTGCCCGTCCCACCAGTTCGCGAACTCGGCGGTGCCCACCGGCGGCGGCGCGATCTCGCCCGCGAACAGGCCGCCCTCGGTGGGCGACCCGACCGGATGCGTCGGCGCGGGAATGATGGAGTCGAAATTGGCGCCGGTCTCGGGCTCGGGCTGCGACTTCACCAGCGGGCGCGACGGGCGGGCATCCGCGGGGGATTCCAGCGCCCCGCCCAGGTTCAGGGTGGCCGGATCGATGACGATGATCTCCGGATCCGGTTCCGGGGCAGGCTCTTCCAGCATCGGCATCGGCGCCTGCGCCTCGGTGGGCGCGAACGCGCCCTCGGGCAGCGCGTCCGTGGGCAGGGCGTCCGTGGGCAGGGCGTCCGCGAACTCGCCCGCCGAACCGGTGTCCACCGGGGCGGTTTCGACCGGGGCGGTGGTGTGGTGATCGACCGGTTGCGCGTCGGTGGTGACCCGGGCATCGGCCAGCATGGGTTCGGGCACGGTCTTGGAACCGCTGCTCGCGGAGTAGACGCCGCCCACGACCAGACCGCCGGCCAGCACGCTCGCGGCCGCGAAGAGCGCGGCGGTGCCCCGTGCCCGGCGGATCCGCTCGGCGGCCTCGCCGGCGTATTCGACCTCGGGCAGCGCGGACAGCGCCGCGCCGATGGCGGGGGCCGCGGTGGCCACCGAGCACGGAATCACGGGTGCGCCGAAGCCGGCCTCCAGCGCGCCGACGACCGCGGGACCGCTTGCGGCGGAACCGATCAGCACCACCGCGTCCGGCTTGACCCCGGCCGCGTCGAACTGGTCCCAGGCCGCGGTGACCGCGGCGCGCATGGCCTCCTCGGTGGTGCCGCCGCCGTTCAGCGTGACCGAGGCGCGCACGCGGCTGCGCTCGGGATCGATGAGGGAGAAGGTCTGCGCGCCGGGCACGACCTCGCAGATGGCGAGATCCTCGAACTCGTCCACCCAGGTCATGGCGCGGGCCACCGCGAGGTGCGCGGCCTTGGCCGACACCATCGAGGCCTCGTGCCACGGGCCGGCGGCCAGCTTGGTGACGATGGCGCGGCGCTCGGCGGCGTCGTGATACGCCACCGCCGCGCCGACGATCTCGCGATCGGGGCCCAACTTGCCCGCGAGCTCCTCGAGCACCAGCTCGACGGCGGCGGCCAGATCGGCCTTGGTATCGCCGGGGATCTTCTCCACCCGCTCCAGCACGACGCGCTCCGGCAACTTGTCACCGGTGTCGGCGAGAGCCACGGCACGGACGGTGCCGCGTTCGGTGGCGACACCTATGGTCACCGCGGAACGAACTACTGAGGTGGGAACCACAGATCAGCCTTCCAAGGTCGCTAAGTTCTGGTCATTACCCTCTTGTCGAGACTGCCGGGAAGCAGCTGCGATGAAGGTTCGTCGCCATTCCCGGGTGCGGATGGGTAAAAAACGGGGCGACATAGGGACACACGAACTACCGCAGCGTGTCATCGGAGTGTCGCTACCTCTAGGCTGTGGACGTGGATGCGCGTACGGGAACCAGGTCGACTCGACGACCGGACCCTGCGTTGGAGTTGCAGGACGACCCGCAGGAACTCATGCCGCGTCGCCGTCCGACGCAGGAACGGAGCAAGCGCAAGTTCGACGCCCTGCTGCAGTCCTCGCGCGAACTGCTGGTCGAGGTCGGCTTCGAATCGTTCACCTGTGAAGAGGTCGCCGCGCGCGCGGAAGTGCCGATCGGCACCCTCTATCAGTTCTTCGCCAACAAGTACGTGATCGTCTGCGAACTCAATCGCCAAGACCTGGTGGCGGTTTCACAGGAGCTGGCCGACTTCCACGGCGAGATCCCGTCGATGGACTGGCTGCGGCACATGAACGCACTGGTGGACCATCTGGCCGACCTGTGGATGACGGACCCCTCGCGCCGCGAGGTGTGGCTCGCGATGCAGTCCACGCCCTCCACGCGCGCGACCGGCGCGATTCACGAGAAGGAATTCGCCGAGGCGGTCGCGCAGATGCTGCGCCAGCTCATGCCGCGCACGCCGCGGGTGCGCCGTTCCATGATGGCGCAGGTGCTGGTGCACGTCGTGTACTCGATGCTGAATTTCTCGGTGCAGGACGGCCTGGCGCACGAGGACGCCGTGGCCGAACTCAAGCGACTGATGGTCGCGTATCTGCTTATCGCGGAGAAGGAATCGCGCACCGGGGGGCAGCGCAGTTCCCTCGAACCCGAGGCGAATTGAGTTGTCCCGAGGCGAACCGAGTCGTTCAGCCCTGGAGCAGGTCCGCTAGCTCACCCGGATCTTCCAGCACCACCATGGCCGCCGCGGTGTCCCCGTCGTGGGTCAGCGACAGGTGCACGCGCACCCGCGGCAGGAATTCCGCCGCCAGCCCGTGCAATTTGATGCTGGGCCGGCCCCAGGCGTCGTTGACGACCTCGATGAGCGGATACGGGTTGTCGCCGATCTGCGGGCTGCGCGCGAAACGTGATGAGGCCCAGGCCTTGATCACCGCTTCCTTGGCGGCCCAGCGGGCGGCGTAACTGCGTGCGGGATCGGTGCCCTTGCTTTGGCAGTAGCGCCGTTCTCCAGCGGTGAAACTCTCCCGGATCATGGTGGTTCCGGTGCGTTCCAGTTGTTCGGCGAATTCGGAGATGCAAACCAAATCCAGCCCGATACCAAGGATTGTCACTTGTGGGGACTCCTCGATTCCTTCTTGTGTGCGATCGAATGGGCGCAACATACCAGCGGAGCCTACGGTTCCGTAGGCTCCGCTGGTCGTGAGCTCAGTTGCGCCGTGTACTACACGGCCGCGGCGCTACCGGCAGGCCGGTCCCGGGGGGACTGCGACATAGGTTGTGTCGCTGCCCAGGCGGGCCTGCTGGGACAGGAGCATGTCGGCCTCGAGCTGGCGGGACTGTTTCGCGGGGGTGCCGTCGCCGCCGAGGCGGCGGTCGGCGGGGCGCTCGTAGAGGGGAGCGCCGCCGCACATCGCCTCGGTGATCCGCTGGCGGCCGGCGAGCTGACGGTCCTGGGCCCGGCGCTGGTACTCCTCGCGCTTGCCGGGCTCGAGCGCCTCGATGAACGCCTGCGGGTGCACGATCGCGACCAGGCCGGAGACGTGGCCGAAGCCGAGCGAGGTGACCAGACCGGCCTTGAGCGGGAAGCGATCTCCCAGATCCATGGCCTCGCGCACCCACACCAGGTGCGGGTAGGCGCGCATCTTCTCGTCCACGCAGTCCAGGCTGCGGTTGGGCGGGATGACGCCCTGCTCGAGCACCTGGCACAGGCCGATCATCTGGAACGCGGCCGCGCCGCCCTTCGCGTGACCGGTGAGGGTCTTCTGCGAAATCACGAACAGCGGAGCGCCTTCCGAGCGGCCGATGGCCGTGGCCAGCCGTTCGTGCAGCTCGGACTCGTTGGGATCGTTCGCCGCGGTGGAGGTGTCGTGCTTGGAGATCACCGCGATCTCGTCCGGCGCGACACCCAGCTTGGCGAGTTCCTTGGCCAGCTTGGACTCGGGCCCGCCACGACCGGCGCCCAGCGCACCCAGGCCCGGGGCCGGGATGGAGGTGTGCACGCCGTCGGCGAACGACTGGGCGTAGGCGACGACGCCGAGCACGGGCAGGCCCATCTCCAGCGCGACGCTGCCGCGGGCGAGCAATACCGTTCCGCCGCCCTGGGATTCGACGAAGCCGCCGCGACGGCGGTCGTTGGCCCGGGAGAAGTAGCGGTCGCTGATGCCCTTGGCGGACATGACGGCCGAGTCCGCGGTGGCGGACATGTCGCCGAAGCCAACGATGCCCTCGATGCCGAGGTCGTCGTAGCCGCCGGCCACGACCAGGTCGGCCTTGCCGAGCCGGATCTTGTCCGCGCCCTCCTCGACCGAGACCGCCGCCGTGGCGCAGGCCGCGACCGGGTGGATCATGCCGCCGTAGGAGCCGACGTAGCTCTGGACCACATGTGCGAGAGCGACGTTGGGCAGCGCCTCCTGCAGGATGTCGTTGGCGCGCGGCTCACCGAGCAGGTTGTCGATGTACAGCGAGCGCATCGAGGACATGCCGCCCATGCCGGTGCCCTGGGTGTTGGCGACCATGGCCGGGTGCACCCACTGCATGAGCTCGGCCGGGCTGAAGCCGGAGCCGAGGAACGCGTCCACGGTGCAGACGATGTTCCACAGCGCCACCCGGTCGACCGAGGCCGCCATGTCGGCGGAGATGCCGAAGCGGGTCGGATCCCAGCCGGTGGGGATCTGGCCGCCGACGAAGCGCGAGAGCTTGGTCTTGCGCGGGACGCGAATCTCGGTGCCCGCCTTGCGGGTCACCTGCCAGTCGCCCGAACCCTCGACGGGGGTGATGACCGTCTGCTCGGGGCCGGAGGCGTAGAACGCCCGCGCCTCGGCCTCGCTGTTCACGACGAAGGTCAGGTCCTTGTCGAGGAAGACCGAGGTGAGCAGCGGCACCGTGTTGTCGATCATGGCGCCGTCGTCGCCGTAGCGGCGCACGCCGCAGCGCTCGACCACGGTGTCGTGGTACTTCTCGGCCAGCTCGGATTCGGCGACGTAGTCACCGGATTCGGTGTCGTACCAGCCCGGCTTGGGATCGTTCTCCCAGGTGACCAGGCCGGTGGTCCAGGCCAGCTCGAGCACGCCCGCGGCCGAGAGCTGGTCCGAGACCTCCATCTCGAAGCGGGTGCGCGCCGAACCGTAGGGCCCGAGCTCGCCCGCGCCGACGATGACGACCATGTCGTCGAGATCGGCGGTGACCGAACCCCATTCGGGGACCGGCAGCGCGGAGGTCATGGTCGGCGGCGCGGGCAGCGCCGAAATGGTCGCGGCGGCAGCCTCTTCGGCGTCCGCGCCGACGGCTTCGGCCTGCTCGCGGGCCTCCTTGGCCAGGGCGGGCAGATCCAGCTTGGCGCGCGCGAGCCCGCCGGTCAGGTCGATCTGCTGCGGTCCGGTCGCGGTGACGATGCGAGCGCGCGAGGTGCACCACTTGAGCAGCTCGTCGGCCATCTCCGCGGTGGACCAGGTGTGCACGCCGGCCTTCTCCACGGCCTCGACCAGCGGGTCGTTGCCGCCCATGAGACCGGTGCCGCGCACCCAGCCGATCAGCGCGTGCACCAGGGTGACCCGCTCGGCCCAGGACTTCTCCGCGCGCCACTTGGCGACCACGGCGTCGAGCGCGGCCTTGGACTCGCCGTACGCGCCGTCACCGCCGAACATGCCGCGGTTGGGCGAACCCGGCAGCACCACATGCAGTTTCGCGTCCACGTTGTGATCCGCGCCGACCTTGGACAGCCCGCCGATGAGGCGTTCGACCGACCAGAGCAGAACCCGCATCTCCATTTCGGCGCGGGCCCCGGCGTCGGCAAGGTCACCGGCCACGCGGGGCGCGGCGAAGGGCAGCAGCAGCGACGGGATCATCGCCTCCTTGACCAGCACCTTCGCGCCGCCCGCGTTGTCGACCTGCTCGTTGCCGATCCAGTCGATGAGCGCGTCGACATCGCTGTAGGACGCCATGTTCGCGGGCACGACCCACAGGGTCGCGCCGTTGCGGGCGTGCTCGCGGTACAGCTTCTTGTAGAAGCCGATGCGATCGTCGTTGAGCGAGGAGGTGGTGGCGATGACCGTCGCGCCACCGGCCAGCAGGCGCCCGGCCGCGGCCGCGGCGATGGAACCCTTGCTGGCGCCGGTGATCACGGCGATGTCCGAGGACCATACGCCCGGCTCTTCGGTGGCGACGGCGGCGTCGGCGATGCGGCCGTAGACCCCGGCCAGCACCGAGCGGGCTTCGCTCTTGGCGCGCTCACGCCACCAGTTGGCCTGTGTCGCAACGGCAGCGCCGGCGCCGAGGTACCCCTCGACATCCAGGTCGGCGACGTCGGCGTCCACGCCCAGCCACAGCCGCGCGAGATCCTCGCGGGCGCTGGCCCAGCGATCGTCGATGAGCAGTGCCTTGCGGGCGTCGAAGGCCGGTGCCACCAGACGCGGCCAGTCCGTGCCCAATTCGGCCGAGACCAGATCGACCAGGGTGTCGTCGGAGGCTTCGGGGGCGGAGATCTGCTCGGTCAGCCCGAGCTGCTCCAGGATGACCCGGGCGGTGGTGGCGAGCACGCCGGTGTTGCCGGTGATCTGCTCGGTGAACTCGCCCAGGGCGGCGGCGTCGACCGTCGCTCCCCCGCCGCCGCCGGCGGACGGCATGGATACCGCGATCCCGCGGCGCGCGGCCACGGCCTGGACCGCGGCGTCGATGGCCGCGTCCACGGCGGCGCCGTCGTTGAGCCCGCCGGCGACGAGCCCGCCCATGTCCCCGCCGCGCACGCTGGCGCCTTCGCGGGTGCCGAGCGAGACCTCGGCGGTGACGTGGCTGGCCCAGCCGTCACCCAGGTCCCAGACCTTCTTGACGCGTTCGCCGATGGCGGCGGGCCGCTTGCCGGACGGGCCGAAGACCTTGCGCAGGTGATCGCCGATGGCGTCGGACAGCACCGAGCCGAACGGCTTGTAGGTGCGGGCCAGGCGCTCGACGGTGGCGGACAGCGCGCCCATGTCGGCGTCGGCGGCACCGTCGATGGCGCCGAGCGAGAGTTCCGCGCCGAGGTCGACCAGCAGCTGGTTGCGTCGTGAGGAGACGCCGTCGCACAGGCCCTCGATGGTGTCCACCGGGCCGATCTGGTCCAGCCGCAGCTTGGTCCACAGCGCGATGAGGATGCGGGTGGCGTCGGCCGCGCCGAAGGCGATGTCGTCCGGGCGGGGTCCGCCCGAGGACACCGGGGCGGCGGCCGGGGCGGCAGCGGCGGGAGCGCTTGCCGCGGAAGCTGTCTCGGCGGGAGTCTCCTCCGGCTCGTCGACCGGCGCCGGATCGGTGTCGGTGGCGTAGACGATGCCGGACTCGCGCTCGATGTTGAGCACCTCGACCACGGTGTTCGAGAAGCCGGGCAGCTTCAGGGTATTGGAGGCCAGGTTGGCGGTGGTCGGGGTGGCGGCGAGGCCGACCTCGACGAACCGCTCGACGCCGAGGCCGCCGTGCTCGACGTCGGTGAACAGCAGGTCCTGGGTCTCGATCCAGCGCACGGGGCTGGCGAACTGCCAGGCCAGCAGCTCGACGAGCACCACGCGGCACAGTTCGATGGGCTTGGCGGCCCACTCGTCCCACGCGGCGAGCACCTCGGCGAGCGGCTCGGACGGCACCAGATCCGCGATCTCCCGGATGAATTCGCGCTCGAGGCTGAACGGGCGCGGCACCAGGTTCGGGATGTAGCGGCCCACCAGCACCTCCGGGTGCAGGTCCGCGGGCAGCAGGCCCTGCAGCTTGGTGCGGAAGTCGGGCACGCCGGCGCGCAGCACGGTGGAGTGGAACGGCACGTCGATGCCCGGGATCAGGATGTAGGCGCGCTTGCCGCCGGTGATGGCGCGCAACCGCTCGATCTCGGCTTCGAGGGCGTCGAGTCCGGCGACCGTGCCCGCGATGGCGTACTGGGCGCCGCGCAGGTTGAGGTTCACGACCTCGAGGAACTCGCCGGAGGCTTCGCCGATGCCGGTGATGAAGTCGACGACCTCGTGATCGGCGACGCCGATCTGCGAGGGCCGGATGGCGGCCATCCGATAGTCGCTCAGGCCCTGGGCATTACGCGGAACCAGCTCGTGCATGGCCGAGCCGCGCTGGAACACCACCTCGAGGACGGCGTGCAGCGGGAGCACCCCGGCCACGGCCGAGAGCGCGTTGTACTCGCCGACCGAGTGGCCGGCCAGCATCGCGCCTTCGATGAAGACGCCCGCCTCGCGGAGTTCGGCGACCTGTGCGACACCGAGGGTCGCCATGGCGACCTGGGTGAACTGGGTCAGGTGCAGCACGCCCTGCGGGTGCCGGTATTCCACGCCCCGCGCCTTGAGGTAGGTCGGGTTGTCGCGGACCACGGCGAGAATCGAGAAGCCGAGGGCTTCGCGGGTGTGCTTGTCGGCGTCGTCCCAGACCGCCTTGGCGGCCTTGCAGCGGGTGCGCGCGTCCAGACCCATCCCCTTGGTCTGAATGCCCTGGCCCGGGAAGGCGTAGACGGTCTTGGGCGGCGCGACGCGACCGGTGGCGGTCATGACCAGATCGCCGTCGATGCGGCAGGAGACCTCGATGACCTCCGCGCCCTGATCCATGGCGACGCGTTCCACGCGCACGTCGATCTGCGCGCCCAGCCGGACCATGCCCAGGAAGCGGGTGGTCCAGGCGGACAGTGTGCGCGGGGGCACCTTGTCGGCGATGTCGATGGCCGAGACCGCGTGCTGGGCGGCGGCCGAGAGCCACATGCCGTGCACGATCGGGCTGCCCAGCCCGGCCAGCCTGGCGGCGGCGTCACTGGTGTGGATCGGGTTGAAGTCACCGGAGACCTGCGCGAAGGCGGCCATGGCGCGCGGGGCGACCAGGGTGACGTCGCGACGGCGGCGGCGCGGGGTGTCCTTGGCCTGCTCCGAGAGCACGCCGCCGGCGCGCGGCGGATCGCTGAGTTCGTTGGCCCCGGTGCGGCCGCGGATGGCGAAGCGCTCGGTGAGGGTGGCCACGGTCGGCATGGACATGCCGGTCTCGGGCTTGTCGAGCATGCCGGAGATGCGCACGCGCACCTCCACGACCCGGCCCATATCGGTGTCGAGGGTCTCGCCGGCTTCGGCCTTGACCGCGAGCACGCTTGCGGCGGAAGGCAGTTCACCGTTCAGCTGGATCTGATGATCCAGGTGCACGAGGTCGAGCATGCCCTCGATGACGCTGCGGTCATCGGCGGTGCGGGTGGCGCCGAGCACCGCGAACACCGCGGGCCAGCACGCGCCGACCAGCACGTCGGGCACGGTGCGGCCCAGGGTGCTCAGGCCGTCGGGCAGGCCGGAGCCGGTGACACCGGCGTGATCGGCGATCAGGTCCGGGCTCCAGGCCACGTTCAGGTGCGCGACCTTGACGCCGTCGGCGTCCTTGACCTCGGGCAGGGACTGCCCGGCGGCCACGCCGAGCAGCGCCGACATGGCGACGTCGGCATCGGCTTCGGTGATGACGGGCGCGCCGCCGTTGTACACGGTGACCGGGACGGTGACGCGGATCCGGACGGCATCCCGGCCGAGCAGCGGGACCGCCAATTCGACGTAGGAGTGGTCGGATTCGGGTCCGGTGACCGGGGTCAGGGTGGACCCGGTGGGCGGGTGGTTCGCGCCCTGCTCGGTGGTGACCCATTCGTTCAGGTCGCCGAGGCGGTGGATCGGGTTGACCGTGGTGCGGCCGGACCACTGCACGTCCGGGGCGGCCAGCACGATGTCGATGGCGCCCGCGGTGACGTCGGCGCGGCGGCGGCCGTCGACCGCGGCCGGGACGACGCCCGCCCGGACCAGGGAGTAGGCGGCGTCCTGCTCGAAGCGGTCCAGCAGTTCACCGACCGGCTCGTCCACGCGGGTGATGCCCGCGACGGCGACGGTGCCGGGAATGACGCAGACCTGATCGGCGGAGTAGCGCGGATCATGGGCCTGCCACAGCGAATCCGAGCGCCACCAGCGGCGCACGTCGCCGTCCACGACGGGTACGAAGTTGACCGGCTTGCCCGGGGTCTTGCAGAGCGTGACGAAGAACGGGACGTCCGCCGGGTGCAGCACGGTCGCCGCGGCGGCCGGGTACCGCTCCTTCAGCGTGCACAGCGCGCGGACCGGCTCCTCGAAGGCGGCGTCGTCGGCGAAGAGGGTCTCGATCTCGCCGCGGTCGGCCGGGTTGAGCCGGGATTCGGTGCGGCGCATCATCTCCGCGAAGCGGGTGCGCCAGGTGATGTCCAGCCAGACCGAGGCGGTGGCGTCGTTGATGGC
Source organism: Nocardia sp. NPDC005978 (assembly GCF_040614455.1). Classification (NCBI taxonomy): domain Bacteria; kingdom Bacillati; phylum Actinomycetota; class Actinomycetes; order Mycobacteriales; family Nocardiaceae; genus Nocardia; species Nocardia sp. NPDC005978. Next base: position 13,356 of record NZ_JBEXUS010000071.1, on the reverse strand, counting down.
GTCGGCGAAGTCGCCGCCGCAGTCGAAGTCCCGGCGCCGGTCCAGGCCGACCGCCAGCTCGACGTAGCGCTCGAGCCATTCGGTGTAGGTCATGGTGGCGACGTCGCCGAAGTACGGCTTGGCGGTGCCGTTCAGGGCGGTGATGATCTCGTCGCGACGGGCGGCCACGGCCTCGGCGTCGCCGGCGACCTCGTCGAGCAGGCGGCCGGTGCGCGAGGCGGAGTTGTCGATCTCGTGGATGTCCGCGCCCAATTGGCTACGGCCCGAGGCCATTCCGCCCTCGGCGGTGCCCGCGCCGACCCAGTCCGGGGTGCCGGGGGTGTCGACCAGGAGCTGCTTGACCTCGGGGGCGGTGGTGGCTTCGAGGGTCGCCATGGCGGCGGTGCCGACCAGGACGCCGTCCAGCGGCATGACCGGGTAGCCGTAGCCCTGCGACCAGACGCCGGTGAGGTATTCGGTGGCGCGCTCGGGGGTGCCGATGCCGCCGCCGACGCAGACGATCACATTGGCGCGGCTGCGCAGTTCGGCGTAGGTGTCGATGAGCAGGTCATCGAGGTCTTCCCAGGAGTGGTGGCCACCGGCCTTGCCACCCTCGATGTGCATGATGACCGCGTAATCCGGTGCGGCGTCGGCGATCCGCAGCACGGCGCGGATCTGGGCGACGGTGCCGGGCTTGAAGGCGACATGGGTGATGCCGACCTCGCTGAGCTCCTCGATCAGGGCGACGGCCTCGTCCAGCTCCGGGATGCCGGCGGTGACGATGACGCCGTCGAACGGCGCGCCCGCGGCCCGGGACTTCTGCACCAGGCGCTTGCCGCCCAGCTGCAGCTTCCACAGGTACGGATCCAGGAACAGGGAGTTGAACTGGACCGAGCGACCCGGGTGCAGCAGCTGCTTCAGCTCGGCGACGCGGTCGGCGAAGATCTGCTCGGTGACCTGACCGCCGCCGGCGAGCTCGGCCCAGTGGCCCGCGTTGGCCGCGGCGGCAACGATCTTGGCGTCCACCGTGGTCGGGGTCATGCCCGCGAGCAGGATGGGCGAGCGGCCGGTCAGGCGGGTGAAGGCGGTCTCGACCACGACCCGGCCGTTGGGCAGGCGCACCGGCTTGGGCGCGAACTCGGACCAGGCGGGGGCGACCTCGGGGGCCGCGCCGGGGGTGAACAGGCTGCGCTGGCCGGGGCGGGTGGAGGCGGCGACCACGCCGACGCCGGTGCCCTTGAGCGAACCGGCGGTGAGGCGGGTCAGCAGGTCGCCGGGGCCCAGGTCCAGGATCCACTGCGCGCCGTCGGCGACGGTGGTGTCGACGATGGTGACCCAGTCGATGGGATCGACGAGGACTTCCTGGGTGAGGGCCGCGGCCAGCTCGGCGTCCAGGCCGCACTGCTCGGCCCAGCCGCGCACGATATCGACGGTCTCGCCGAGGGCGGGGTGGTGGAAGGCGGCCTCGACCGGGATGTCCTCGAAGACGGGGGCGAAGACCGCGCCGCCGCGCTTCTTGGACTCGCGCTCGGCGGCCTGCTCGTCGTGGATCTCGGTGCAGCGCTGACGGACTCGGTCGAGTTGGGCGACCGGGCCACTGAGCACCGCGCGCCGGCGGCCGTTGCGGATGGACAGCACGGCGGCCTTGGACTCGTCCACGCCGAGCGCGAGCTCGTCGACGACGGCCTGCAGCTGTTCGGGGTCGACGTTGGAGACCGCGACCATCGGGGAGCGGTCACCGATCGGCATGAGGCCGCGCCGGCGGGCGACCAGGCCCGCGGCGGCGCCGATCAGCTGGGCGACGGCGAGCAGTTCGGCGTCGCGGTGCCCGTGCGCCTCGGCGGCGGTGGCGGCGATCCGGCCCTGCGAGTGGCCGATGACCGCGGCCGGGGGCCGGGTGACGATGTCCAGGCCCTGCAGGCGCAGCGCGCGCAGGGCCGCGATCTGGGTGAGGAACACACCGGGCATGGAGACCGCGGCGGAGCGCAGCACCTGCGCTGTGGGCGCCGCCGACACCTCCCCCTGGTCCGGGTCCGCGAGGTCTTCCTCGAGCATCCAGGCAACCGGGTCGAAACCGACCGGCCGGACCACCAGCAGCTGCGCCGCAACGGGTTCCAGCGCCTGCGCGGCTTCGTTGACGAGCGAGGTCAGCTCGGGTTCGAGCGCGGAATCGCGCCCGATCTCCTCCAGTTCACTGAGCCACGCGGCGCCCTGGCCACCGAAGGCCAGCGCGTACGGCGCGCCCGCCAGCAACCGATCGAGCAGTGACGACCTGACTCCGCTTTCCCGACTCTTCCCCGCCAGCCTGGCCTTGGATCCGGTTCCGGTGCTCTCGTTGATCGTCAAGACGTTCGACTTCCTTCTCCTGGCGGCCCGCCCCCACAGGACTGGGCCGCGCTCACGGTGCGCAGGTGTTCCTCCGGCCTACTGGCCCTGGTAGATGGCGAGGATTCCACAAAATCATGAGGATCTCCTCATGTTTGGTCGCGGCCCTCCGGCGTACTCCCGGGTATTTCGGTACGTACGTACCAGAAGATTGAGAAACATGACCCTCCCTCATGTTTGAAGGCGCTGGTGAGGCCGGTTACATGAGTGAAGGAAATGTGAGGCTTCCTCATATTGGCGGTTACCAAATCGTTATAAGCCCAGGTAGGGTTACCGACCAGTACGCCACGCCCGCCCGGTGCTTCTGGTTCCCCGTTCAGCCCGGTAGAGTTTGGACGGTCGTACCGTTAGCGCGAGTGGCGAAATTGGCATACGCGCCAGATTTAGGTTCTGGTGTCCACGGACGTGCGGGTTCAAGTCCCGCCTCGCGCACTTCAAGATCCCGGCAAACCGCCCACCCCGGCGGTGCCGGGATTTTCCGTTTCAGCAGGTTGCCAGGGAGTTCCCCAGCGCGACAGTAACTATCGGGCAAACGCTATTCGCGGGTCCGGTCCCCGCGAACGAGGCGGCATCATGTCACGCGGGCGGCGGCCCGCCGGGGTAATCCCGACGCGAAGTCGTTGAGCGGGACGGGATCTGGCAGGCGGGCCGGACGGTGGTCACGCTGACGGCGCACAGTGCCCCTATCCGCAAAGGCTCTCGGACGATGACGTTCTCCCGACCCAGTACCGTTCTGCTCGCGGCCGCCGCCGGCCTCGGGCTCGCGATCACCCCGATCGCCGAACCCGCGCCCGCGCACGCCGACCTCGGCGGCCTCGGCCTGCGCTACGTCAATTCGGTGACACTGCCGGACGAGCTGAGCTTCGACGGCTTCAAGGTCGGCGGGCTGTCCGGCATCGACTACAACGCCGCCGCGCGAAGCTACCTCGCGATCAGCGACAACCGCGGTGAGCAGGGTCCCGTCCGGGCCTACACGCTGGATCTGCCGATCGGCGCGGACGGCAAGCTGGGTGATCCGCGCTTCGACACACTGATTCGGTTGCGCGACATCGACGGTCAGCCGTATGCGCCGCGCGCGGCGGACACCGAGTCCATTCGCTGGCTGCCGACACAACAGGGCTTCTACTACACCAGCGAGGGCGAGGCCAAGACCGGTCGCCCGGGTTTCCTGCGGCAGGCCGCCATGGACGGGTCCTACGTGCGCGACCTGCCCGTCCCGGCCGCGTTCACCCCGGAACTGGACGATGCGGGCGTCCCGGTCGCGGGCATTCGCGACAATCTCGGATTCGAGGCCATGGCACCGTCGTTCGACAACACCGCGCTGATCGCGGTCAGCGAGAACGCGCTCGTGCAGGACGGCCCGGCCGCCGGGACCGACGCGGAGAGCCGAGCCCGGCTGGTGCAGATCCAGATCGGCACCGGAGCGGATCTCGCCGAATACATCTATCCGACCGATCGGGTAGCGCCCGGTGCGATACCGTCCGCCGCCGGCGTCGCGGAGATCCTCCCGATCGACGCGGGCCGGTTCCTGACCCTGGAACGCGGCTACGACCCGCGCACCGGATTCACCGCCCGCATCTACGAAACCTCTTTCGCCGGTGCGGATCCGGTGACCGGCATGGCGGTCGCACCCGCGACCGCCCGCCCCATGGGCAAGAAGCTGCTGTTCGATTTCACCGCGAACGGGATCGATCCGCAGTGCGCCGAGGGCATGACCTGGGGCCCGGCGCTGCGCGGTGGCGCACGCTCGCTGATCCTGGTGTCGGACAACAACTTCGGGCTGGCGGGCAAGACCGCGTTCCATCTGCTCGCGGTCGACGGCGGCGGTACCGGCAGTGGCAGCGGTGACGGCATCAGCAGCGGCAGCTGAGCGCGGTCGGCACCGACCTCGCCCTCATCGCCCACACCACCGTCACCACCCGCTTCCCCGACGACGCCATCCGCCGCTTCGACGGCGTCGGCGATGGCGGCGCACAGGACGGGTCCGGACCCCACGTTCGGCACCACGAAGCCCAGATGCCGCACTGGTCCGGGGGGACGCGCAAGCCGAACCTGAGCAACGGGTGCGGCCCCGCGCGGGAGTGCACCGTATCCACAGGTAGATAGCTATTTCCAGACCCCATTTCCGGACGGTGAACGCGAGTTGTCACCGCGTGCGACCGGCATGACGCTGGGGGCATGGAGTATCGCGAGTATCTGAGATTCATTCCGGCCCAGCATGTGCCGGAGCCGTTCACCGAACCGGTGTCGACGTGGTGGGAGTGGCGGGGCCGCCGGGTGCACATCGCGCGGACGGTCGACCCGCAGGCGCCGGTGCGGGTGCTCGCGATCCACGGCGGGGGCGGGCACGCGGGACTGCTGTGGCCGCTGGCCGCGCAGGCGGGGCCGGCGGGCGCGGAGGTCCTCGCCATCGACCTCCCGCTGTACGGAGACACGGTCGAGCCGCGGCCACGAGCGGTGCGGTACGGCGACTGGGTCGAGCTGCTGTGCGAATTCGTCAGGGAGCAGGCGGTATCCGATCCGCGACCGCTGGTGGTGTTCGGGGCGAGTATGGGCGGCATGCTCGCCTACGAGGTTGCGGCCCGGACCGGCATGGTGGCGCACGTCGTGGCGACCTGCCTGCTCGATCCCGCGGACCCGGACGCCCGGCGGGCCGCCGCGCGCTGGTCGTTCACCGGCCCGTTCGCGCCCGCGCTGCTGGGTGCGGTGGAACCGGTGCTGGGCGGGGTGCGGGTCCCGATCCGGTGGCTGGTCGACATGCGCAACATGAGCCCGGACCCCGCCCTCTCGCGGCTGTGCGCACACGATCCGCGCGGCGGCGGGGTGCGGGTGCCACTGGGATTCCTGTCGAGCTTCCTCCGATACCGCCACACCGCACCGGAGCTGTTCCCGAAAACCCCTGTCACCCTTGTACATCCCGCCGAGGATCGCTGGACGCCGCCGGAGCTGAGCGTTCGCTTCCTCGAAAGGCTCGGTGCGCCTGCCGAACTCGTCCTCCTGGAAGGGTGCGGGCACTTCCCCGTCGAAGAGCCCGGCATCGATCAGCTGGCCGATGCCCTGCGCGGGGTACTCACGGCGGCGCGCTCGACCGGCGCACCCGCCCCGGGTTCAGCACGGACGATCGAGTAGCCGGAACGCCCGGCCCATCGGCGCGCCCGTCACTCGGCCCGTCGGACCCGGTGCGCCGGGCGCGGGTCACCGATCAGCCGGTACACCAGGTCCAGGAGCTGGTCGGTGTCCACGGAACGGTGGATCAGAACGCGGTGCAGGTGGGTGTCGAGCCCGTGCACCATGGTCCGGGCGGTCAGCGCCGGGTCGGTGCCGCCGCGCCCGCAGCGCGTGAGGTGATGGGCGACCTCGTCGGCGAGGTGTTCCTCGAACGCGCGCAGCTCGGCCAGTTCCACCATGTCGCGAGGGGCGACCCGGTGCATGAGCGCGTGCAGGACCGGCCGATCACGGTGCAACTCGACGACGGTGTCCAGGATCGTCCGCACGGTCTGCTCGAAAGATGGCTCGGTGCGGCGCAATTCGGCGAAGACGACCTCCAGCCGGGCCGCGCCTTCCCGCAGATGCCGTTCGGCGAGCCCGCGCAACAGCGCGTGCTTGTCCGGAAAGTATTGGTAGAGCGTGCCGATCGAGACGCCGGCGCGCTCCGCGATCCGATTGGTCGTCGCCGCGAGTCCTTCGCGCGAGAACATCTGTGCGGCGGCTTCCAGCACGATCTCCACGGTCTCGCGGGACCTGCGCTGCGTGGGCGTCCGGCGCCGGACCTCGGTCATACCTCCCACGGTAATCCGTTCATTCCGGCGTTCGCGCACCGTCCAGGTATTGCCCGAGCATCGCACCCAGGATCTCGAGCCGGGGCTCGTCCAGCTCCGGCAGCGGGAACGGCCCGTGGTGCACGGCGTCCCCGTCGAAGAACGTCCCGACCATCGAGCCGAGCACGAAGACCTGGTCCGAGCTCAACCCGCGCAGGGCGGACATCTTGCTGCCGCTGGCCAGCAGGGCCGCCGCGTAGTCCGCTCGCGCCGTCGAAAGTCGTTCCCGTAGTGCGGGATCCGTGCGCGCGGCCACCGTCAGCTCCAGCCAGACCGTGTTGAGCGGATCCCGTGCGGCCGAGCGCCACAGCGCCAGCACCGTGTGCACGTCGCCCCGTTCGGACAGCTGCGCCATCTTCGCGATGAACTCCTCCATGAGCCTGCGGCCGACCTCCGCGGCGGTGGCCGCCACCAGGTCTGCCAGGGTGTCGAAGCGCCCGAAGAGCCCGCCGTGCGATACCCCCGCGCGCCGGCAGACCTCCTTGACGGTCACCCCGACGTATCCGGCCTCGAGGATGGTCAGAATGGTCGCGTCGATGAGCAGTCCGCTCGTCTCGGCCCGGCGCTCCGCTTGCGTTCGGCGAGTCACCCCCACCTGTAACTCCTCCCACGCTGGGCGGTCGAACCGGGCGGCGCACCGCCCCGCGGGCGGCCGCCCGTCAATAAACGATCAACCGGTCGATATTTACGCTATCAAGCCGGGGCCCGGTCGCCGGTCACACCGGCGGGCCCGGCGCCGCCCGGCGATCGGTCATCGGCCGGGCGACCGCACGCGAAAGTGGGCTCAATGCCCCTGCCGGACAGGCTCGTTCACCCCACCCCGCGGATGCCGCCGCCGCCACTCCAGCAGCAGCACGACCCCGCCGGCGACGAACAGCACGGCCGCCGCCACCCCGGCGACCAGCGCCCAGCCGCCGAATCCGTACCCGCCCGCGACCAGCGCCATACCCACGGCCACGATGCCCAGCCCGAAGAGCAGGATCCCCAGCACATTGACGCCGTCTTCGATGCCCTCACCCGCGTGTTTGCGCGGGGTCCGGCGCAACCGCATTCCCGATGTCCGGCTCTCTGTCATGTCACACCTCCTGCGCACGCGTTCGCGCGCTCCGACTGCCTCTAGCCCCAGCACTACCCGGGCGGCCGCGATCGAATCGCCGGGGCGAAATCCGGCGCCACGAAAACCCCTGGCAGGTAAGGGCAGCCTTAATTAGGCTGCGGTCATGGGTGAATCGGTATCGCTGGGTGCGATCCAGGAAACACTGTTGATTCCGCTGTACGGCCGCGCCGAGGACGCGCGGCGACAGCCGAGCGTCCTGAACGACCGGCGGGCGATCGAGCTCGTCGAGGCCATCGACTACGACTTCACGAAATTCCGCGGTCCGTCCCTGTCGGGGTCGGTACTGCGCGCCGCCATCTTCGACGAATACGTGCGCGGCTTCCTGCGCGAGCATCCCGAGGGCACCGTGGTCGATCTCGGCTGCGGCCTCTCGACCCGATTCGACCGCCTGGACAACGGCCGCCTGCGCTGGTTCGACCTCGATGTCGAGGACACCATGGCCCTGCGCCGCAGGTTCTTCCAGGACGGCGACCGCTACACCATGATTTCCGGTTCGCTGTTCGACACCGACTGGTTCGAGCGGGTCACCGAACGCCCCGGTCCGCTGTTCCTGCTCAGTGAGGCCGTCATGCTCTACTTCCCCGCCGAGCGCGTGCACGCGGTGCTGCGGCAGCTGGCCACCCGATTCCCGGACACCCCACTGGCTTTCGACACCGGCGGGCAGCTCATGATGAAGAGCCAGGACCGCAACCCGGTCTTCCAGGCGGTCAGCGCGCGCATGCAGTGGATCTGCGACGATCCGGCCACGCTGGAAGTACACGGCCTGCGCCTGCGCGAATCGCGCACCTTCGCTCAGCCGCAACCGGCCGTGGCCCGAGAATGGCCGTTCAAATACCGCGCCATCGCCAAGCTCTTCGGCTGGGCGCCGCCGGTCACGACCTACAAGCTCAACCTCTTCACCACCGACCCGGCCTGAGCACGGACCCGCGCCCGGCCCCGACACTCGGGGCGGGCACGGTCCCCGGCTAGACGCCGAGTCCGCGCGCGAGCACCGGCCAGGACGCGACCAGCTCGTCGTCCCAGTAGCCCCAGGAGTGGGTTCCGTAGGGCCGCAGCACGACCGTGGCCGCGATGCCGAGCTCCTCCAGGCGGGCGCCCATGCTCCGGGTGCACTGATCGGTGGCGGCCTCGATGATGCCGCCCACCAGCAGCTGATTCGCCAGCGCGCCCACGCCCGTGCCGACCATGCGGCGGTCGCCGACCTTGTCGTAGGGGCCGGGCAGGCCGTTGCCGCTGGAGAGGTAGAGCTCGATGCCGCGCAGCCCCTCCGCGTTGAGGTACGGATCGTTGGTGGCCCAGTGCGGATCCTCCGAGCCGCCGTACATGTTCGCCGCGTCGCTGCCGCTGTAGCCGACGGTGAGCCGGACGAACGCCTGGCCGATGGGATCGGAGATGCGGGCGCACCCGCTGTAGGCCGCCACGGCGCTGTACAGGCCGGGCTTGGCGATCGGCAACTGCAGCACCGAGGTGCCCGACATCGACACGCCCGCAATGGCATTGACGCCGTTCGAGCCCAGGGCCGCGTCCATCAGCGGCGGCAGTTCCTCGGTCAGGTAGGTCTTCCACTTGACCACGCCCAGGCGCGGATCGGGCGAGCGCCAATCGGTGTAGTACGACCCCGCGCCGCCGATCGGCTGAACCACGTTGACGCCCTTGTCCGCCAGGAATTCCTCCGCGCGGGTCTGGTGATCCCAGGTGCCGATGCCGATGCCGCCGCTGCCGCCGTTGAGCAGGTACAGGATCGGGCGCGGCGCGGAGGTGTCGGCCGGGCGCTGCACCTCGACGGTGAGTTCCGAATCCATCGCCACCGAGTAGACGGTGAACTCCAGGTGCCTGTCCTCGTCGACCCGCGAGCGCACGATGTACGACCCGTCGGGTGCGACCACGGCGCCGGGCGGCGCGGCCGCCACGCCGGGCCGGGCGCCCGGCTCGCTCGGTTCCGGTGCGGCGGTACAGGGGGCCGACGGCAGGAGGACGGTGAGAATGCCTGCGGCAATCAGCGCAGCCGCGGCGCGCGTGGTCGAGCGAGAAAACACCTGCTGGGCCTACTTCTTCCGCACCGCTGCCTGGGGCACACAGCGGCGTTCAACTTCCGATTAGCTGTAACGACGCCCGCACCCTACGACAGATTCGGCGGGTATGGGTGTGTGAAGTCTGGCAGCCGTTGATAAACGGCAGGTTTCCAAATCCTGACAGCGGGGGTTGTTCTGCTCCGGCGGAGTCTTACTACCCTGCGGCGGCCGCTCGCGGGTTACGGTGGAGGGCATCTGTTCACCGCTCGGCCCTTCCGTGGAGGCGATTTGCGCGTCATCGCTCGCATTCTGCTCGTCGTGCTGATGCTGGCCGGGGGCGCCGGGCTGCTGAGTCCCGCGGCGGTCGCCGTCCCGGCGGATCCCGTCATCGACGACGTCAGCGCGGGCGAGATCGACCAATTGCTGGCCGTGCGCCGCGCCGCGCCCGCGGGCATCGGCAAGGGCGAGCTGATCGAGTTGCTGTCGGCCCACTTCCTCGGCACGCCGTACGGGGCGAACATGCTCGTCGGCGCCGCGGACCGGCCCGAAGAGCTGATCGTCGACCTGCGCCGGGTGGACTGCTTCACCTTCCTCGACTACGTCGAGGCCCTCACGCGGTCGACCACCCGCGCGGAGTTCGTCGCGAACCTGGTCGAAACCCGGTACACCGGCGGCGAAGTCGCGTTCACCAAGCGCAAGCACTTCTTCACCGACTGGGCGAACGCGCCCCGGACCGCGGCCGCGGACATCACCGGGACGCTCTCCCCCGCCGCGGTCAGCGTGCCGAAGCGGCTGAACATCAAGGGCGACGGCAGTTCCTACCTGCCCGGGCTGCCCGCGGTGGATCGCGCGATCACCTACATCCCGGCGGGCGCGGTGAACGAGGCGGTCGTCTCGCAGCTGCGCACCGGCGATTACGTCGCGGCCTACGCGGATCTGCCGGGCCTCGATGTCACGCACGTGGGCATTTTCGTGCGGACGCCGAACGGCCCGGTCTTCCGCAACGCCAGTTCACTGGCCGCGTACCAGGTGGTGGACACCCCGTTCGCCGAGTACGTCGGCACCACCCCGGGCCTGGTGGTCCTGCGCCCGCAGTGATCGCTCACCCGCGTCGTCGATGAGCGATCGAGGGCCGCACCGGTATCCGGTGCGGCCCTCGATCCATCTCGTGCCCGGCGATCACGCCGGGTGCATGCGGTTCACAGCACCAGGATGGGCTTGATGGTCGTACCCGCGTGGGCGTCGTGCAGGGCGGTGTTGATCTCGTCGAACGCGTAGCGCCGGGAGATCTTCTCGATCGGGAACTTGCCCGCCCGATGCCATTCGATCAGCTGCGGGATGAATTCCTGCGGGTCACAGCTGCCTTCGATGCAGCCGCGCACGGCCTTGCCGTTGCCGATGAGATGACCGATCTCGAAGTCCATGGTGGCCTCGCCCAGCCCGACCAGCACGAGGGTGCCGCGCGGGGCCAGCGCCAGCAGCGCCTTGGCGATGACCGGGTTGGCCGCGGTGGTGTCCAGGGCGAAGTTCGCGCCGCCGCCGGTCGCCGCCTGGATCTGGGCCACGACGTCCTCGGCCGCGCCGTCGATGGTCGCCGCCGCTCCGAGTTCCTTTGCCAGGGTGAGCCTTTCGGCCGACAGATCGACCGCGACCACGTTCTCGACCCCGAGCGCCCGCGCGGCCAGCAGCGCGGACATGCCGACTCCGCCGACCCCGAAGATCACGATGGACTCATGGGCCGCAGGCCGCATGACGTTGGCGACCGCGCCCGCGCCGGTCTGCACACCGCAGCCGAACGGGGAGCTGGCGACGAGATCGACGTCGTCGTCCACCACGACCACGCTGCGCCGCGAGACCAGCGCGTGGGTCGCGAAGCTGGACTGCCCGAAGAACACGCCCATCACCCGCTCGCCGTCCTGGCTCAGCGGTGAGGTGAAGTCGGAGCGGCCGCCCGAGGTGTTGCGCACCACGAAGTTCTCGCAGTAGGACGGCACGCCGGCCGCGCACTGCCCGCAGTCCCCGCAGCTGCTGTAGGTCAGCAGCACGTGATCGCCGACCTTGACGTCGTCGACGTCCGAGCCGACCTGCTCGACGATGCCGGACCCCTCGTGCCCGAGCACGATCGGCAGCTCCGCCGGGAACACGCTCTTGGTCACCAGGTCCGTATGGCATACCCCGCTCGCGACGATCCGCACCAGCACCTCGTCGGCGCGGGGCTCCTCGAGGGTGATGGCTTCGAGCCCGAGCGGGGCCTGCGCCCCACGCGCAACCGCGGCTGTGATGTCCACCGGGACACTTCCCTTCCCAAGGTCGGCGAAGCGACTCTCACGCCGATTCACCTGCACCCTAGGCGACCGAAGCAAGTATTTCTAGAACCTGTTTCAGTTGGTGGACACATGCCTTGACAGCTGCTCGGTCAGCTCCCCGAAAGCACCAGCAACAGGTCGCCGCCGTCGACCTGCCGGCCCCTGCCGATCGCCACGCGATCGACCACGCCCGCGCGGGGTGCGGTGATCGCGGCCTCCATCTTCATGGCCTCGATGGTGGCCACGGTGTCGCCGGCCTCGACGCGGTCGCCCTGGGACACCGCGACGGTCACCACTCCGGAGAAGGGCGCGGCCAGCTGGGCCGGGTCGGCGGGGTCGGCCTTCTCGGCGAGGGGAACCTGCTGGGCGAGGGAGCGGTCGCGGACCTGGACCTGGCGGAGCTGACCGTTGAGGAGGCAGACGACGGTGCGCATGCCGCGGTCGTCGGGCTCGGAGACGGCTTCGAGGTTGATCAGGAGGGTGACGCCCTTGTCGAGCTGGACGCGGTGCTCCTCGTCGTGGCGCAGACCGTAGAAGAACTGGTTGGCGGACAGGGCGGAGATGTCGCCGTACTTCTCACGGTGCGCGCGGAACCTGGCGGTCGGTCCGGGGAACAGCAGGTTGTTGAGCGTGGCGCGGCGCTCTTCGGAGCTGCCGTTCAGACCCGCCTCGTCCTCGGCGGTGAGCGGGGTTTCCGGCTTGGCCGCGCCGCGCCCGGCCAAGGCTCGGCTGCGGAAAGGTTCGGGCCAGCCGCCCGCCGGGGTGCCGAGTTCCCCGCGCAGGAAACCGATCACCGAGTCGGGGACGTCGAAACGCGCCGGGTCCGCGGCGAAGTCGTCGATCTCGACGTTCTTGCCGACGAGGGCGAGGGCGAGGTCGCCGACGACCTTCGAGGACGGGGTGACCTTGACCAGCCGGCCCAGCAGCCTGTCCGCGGCAGCGTATTTCGCCTCGACCTCCTCGAACTGATCACCCAGACCCAGCGCGATGGCCTGCTGACGCAGATTCGAGAGCTGACCACCGGGAATCTCGTGGGTGTACACGCGCCCCGTCGGACCCGGGAGCCCGGATTCGAAAGGCGCGTATACCTTTCGCAGTGCTTCCCAGTACGGCTCGAGGTCGCACACGTTCTGCAGGTTCAACCCGGTGTCGTGCGGGGAGTTCGCCGTCGCGGCGACGATCGCCGACAGCGCGGGCTGGCTGGTGGTTCCCGCCATGGGCGCGGACGCGCCGTCGACCGCGTCGGCTCCGGCCTGCCAGGCGGCGAGGTAGGTCGCGAGCTGGCCGCCGGGGGTGTCGTGGGTGTGCACGTGCACGGGCAGATCGAATTCGCGGCGCAGCGCGGTCACCAAAGTGGTCGCGGCGGGCGCGCGCAGCAGCCCGGCCATGTCCTTGATGCCGATGACGTGCGCACCGGCTTCCACGATCTGCTCGGCCAGCTTCAGGTAGTAGTCGAGGGTGTACAGATCCTCGTCCGGGTTCGACAGGTCCCCGGTGTACGAGAGCGCGACTTCGGCCAGCGTGGTGCCGGTTTCGCGGACCGCGTCGATCGCGGGGCGCATCTGATCCACGTTGTTGAGGGCGTCGAAGATGCGGAAGATGTCGATACCGGTCGCCGCGGCCTCGGAAACAAATGCGCGCGTTACCTTTTCGGGGTACGGGGTGTATCCGACGGTGTTGCGCCCGCGCAGCAGCATCTGCAGGTTGATGTTCGGTACGGCCTCGCGCAGCGCGGCCAA
>NZ_JBEXUS010000070.1:0-42638 GCF_040614455.1 Nocardia sp. NPDC005978 | reverse complement strand
CTACCCGTCGCTGTTGGTTTCGGCTGGGGTGGGCGTTAGCGGGGGGTCAGCGGGGGGGACTGCGTCTAGTTCGCGTTTCCGAATTGCGCGTGGCCGCCGGGTGTCCGGCGGCCTCGCGGCATTTCGGGGTGGTCGGGTGCGATCGGCGGGTGCGCGACGCCGTGCGATTTGCCGGGCCGTGCCGCCGATCGCTCGCGGCACCGGGTGTTCGTGCGGCTCACCCGTGTTCGCGCACGGAGGTGATGGCGCGGATCTCCATGGACGTGCGGTCGAAGTCGCGGTCGGTGACGCCGGTGGATCCCCGGTACTCCCGGGCGGATTCGCGGTGGAAGGGGACGGCCCGGCCGGCGGCGGCGAACAGGGCGGTGAGGCGAGTGAACATGGCTGCTGCTCGGGATTCGGTCGTCGCGGGCTGGAATGCGCCGGTCGGGGCGCGGTGTTGCAGGGTGGGGGCGATGGCGGTCATACGTGGTCCTCGCTGTTCCGGAGAGATTCGGTGGCGCCGTACGCCATGGCGGCGTAGGTGAGGTAGCCCAGGGCGCTCATGGCGGTTCCGGCGGTGGTGATTGCGACGAGCGGGTGCATGGCAGTAAGTTTTCTTTAGTTCAGTTCCTGCCAACAGTGGCTGTTCTGACATTGTTCGCAAAGATCCAGCCAGGTAGGGTGGGGCCATGCTTTCCAAGGTCGCCGTCGTGCTCAACGACCGCCTCGCCATGTTCGAATTCGGCGTGGTCTGTGAGGTTTTCGGGCTGGATCGCACGATGGACGGCCTGCCCGCGTTCGACTTCCGGGTGTGCGGGGTGGAGCCCGGAAAGCCGCTGAGCACCTCCAGCCCGGGGATCAAGGTGACGCCGGAGTACGGGCTCGAACAGCTGCTGGACGCGGATCTGGTGGCTATTCCGGCCTTTCCGTTCGCGGCCCTGCAGAACGTGGACGCGCGGGTCGTGGACGCGGTGCGGGCGGCCGCGGACAACGGGGCCACCGTGCTGACCGTGTGTTCGGGGGCGTTCCTGGCGGGGGAGGCCGGGCTGCTGGACGGGCGCAAGTGCACCACGCACTGGCGGTACGTCGAACAACTGGCGCAACGGTTTCCGCAGGCCACCGTCGATCCCGACGTGCTGTTCGTGGACGAGGGCACGCTGATCACCAGCGCAGGGACCGCGGCCGGGATCGACGCGTGCCTGCATCTGGTGCGGCGCGAGTTGGGGAGTTCGGTGGCCAATGCCATCGCCCGGCGCATGGTGGTGCCGCCGCAGCGCGACGGCGGGCAGCGGCAGTTCATCGAGCGGCCCGTGGTGGATTGCAGCTCGGACAGTCTCAGCGACACCCTGCACTGGATGGGCGAGCACCTCGAGTTGCCGCACACGGTGGAATCGCTCGCCGAGCGGACCGCCATGTCGACCCGGACCTTCGCGCGCCGGTTCGCGGCCGAAACCGGGACCACGCCGGTGAAATGGCTGACCGGACAGCGGATTCTGCTCGCCAAGCAATTACTGGAGGACACCGAGCTGGATCTGGAGTCGCTGGCGCACCGGTGCGGGTTCGGATCCGGGGCGCTGCTGCGCCATCATTTCCAGCGGCTGGTGGGGATCGCGCCGGTGGAATATCGGCGCAGGTTCGGGGCCCGGGTGTCCTAGCGGGCGGGGTTCGCGGCGCGATCGTCGCGGGCGGTAGCGGCGGTGTGACCGCGCGGGCGCGCGGCGGGTCGTGCCAGTCGGCCCGCGGGGCGGTGCGGTTGATACCGTGCTGACGTGTCGCACACTGCTCAGACAACCGATCGGCCGCTGCGGACGCTGGTGCTCGGTGGAGCCCGGTCCGGGAAGTCGGCCCTCGCGGAACAATTGGCCGAAGCCGCCGCGGGCGCGGCCGGGCGGGACGGGGCGGTGCGCTATATCGCCACCGCGGTGCCGGATCCGGGTGATCGGGATTTCCTCGAACGTATTGCGGCGCATCGGGCCCGGCGGCCCGGGCACTGGACCGTGGTCGAGGGCGATCCGATCGCCGCGCTGGGCACGCCGGCCGCCGCCACGCTGATCGATGATCTCGGGACCTGGTTGACCGCGCGGGTGGACGCGCGGGCGGCGTGGGGTTCGCCGCGCGGGACGCTCGCGCCGGATTTCGACGCGTTGGTCGCCGCGGTCAGCGCGTACGAGCACCCGCTGGTGATCGTGAGCCCCGAGGTCGGGCTGAGCGTGGTGCCGTCGTCACCGTCGGGGCGGTTGTTCCGGGACGAGCTGGGGACGCTGAACCAGCTGCTGGCCGCGGTGTGTGACGAGGTGTACCTGGTGGTGGCGGGGCAGCCGCTGCGGCTGAAGCCGGATCTCGCGGGCGCGGCGACCGCCGTTGTGACGGGTGCGGTCGCGGGTGTGCCTGCCGCGCAGGCGTTCTCGGCCTCCGATGCCGAGGTGCAGGGACCGGCCGACTTCGATGTCGCGCAGGTCGAGGGGGTGGAGGCCGCTGGGGCGCAAGGGGTCTCGGCAGCCGAGGCGGTGAGCCCCGAGGTGTTGCTGCGGCCGAATTCTGTGCAGAGTCAGGTTGTGCGGGCCGCCGGGACGGCCGGGGGCGCGGAGTCGAAGGATGAGGCGGATGCGCCCGCCACCGGCGCGGGCACCGTGCCCGCGGGCGGTGCGGCGGGGAACGGTGCGGCTGCCGCGGCTGCCGTGGCGGTCGGCGCGGGTGTGGGTGTCGCCGGGGATTCGGCCGGCGGACTGGACTTTTCGAAAAAAGAGGTCGCCGAGGTTTCGTTCGGGGTGGTGCCCGGGCCGGACGCGGCGGTGCGGCTCGCGGCCGCGGAGCGGCAGGGGTCGCTGACCAAGCCGGGCGGGGCGCTGGGGCGGCTGGAGCGGCTGGCGAACTGGGTGGCCGCGTGCCAGGGCGTGTGCCCGCCACGGCAGTTCGAGCGAGCCCGCGTCGTGGTGTTCGCCGGGGATCACGGGGTGGCCGAGCACGGGGTGTCGGCGTACCCGAGCGCGGTGACCGGGCAGATGGTGGCGAACTTCCTGGCCGGTGGGGCGGCGGTGAACGTGCTCGCGCGGGTGGCCGATGCCACGGTGCGCGTGGAAGACATTGCGGTGCAGGGCGATACCGCGCCGGAGATCTCGCGGCACAAGGTGCGGCGGTCCAGCGGGTCCATCGATCGGGAGGACGCGCTCACCGCCGAACAGGTGCGGGCCGCGCTCGCGGCGGGTGTCGCGATCGCCGACGAGGAGATCGACTCCGGGGCGGATCTGCTGATCGCCGGGGATATGGGAATCGGCAACACCACACCGGCGACGGTGCTGATCGCGACGATCACCGATACCGAGCCGGTCATCGCGGTGGGGCGCGGGACCGGGGTCGACGATGCCGGGTGGATCCGCAAGACCGCCGCGATTCGCGACGCCATGTGGCGGGCGCGGCCGTTCGCGAAGGAGCCGATCGACCTGTTGCGCACCGCGTCCGGGGCCGACTTCGCCGCCATGGCGGGGTTCCTGGCGCGCGCCGCCGAGCGCCGCACGCCGGTGATCCTGGACGGGGTGGTGGTGACCGCCGCCGCGCTGGTGGCCAATCAGCTGGCCTCGGGCGCGAGCGAATGGTGGGTCGCCGGGCATCGCTCGAGCGAGCCGTCGCACAAGATCGCCCTCGACCGCCTCGGCATGGAACCGCTGCTGGAGATGGAGATGCGCCTGGGCGAAGGTTCGGGCGCGCTGACCGCGCTGCCGCTCCTGCGCGCGGCCGTCGCGACCCTGGGCGAGATGGCGACCTTCGCCGAGGCGGGCGTGAGCACCGCCGGCGCGCCGGAAACCGCCGGTGCCTAGTGCCCCGGCACCGACCGCCGGGCCGAGCGGCTCGGCGGGAAGCAACGTTCGGCGGAACCGTCCGAGGCCGCGAGTGCGCATGTGCGCTGAAGTGTGTAGCTGCGAAGGCGACTTCGAGATATGCGCGGCGGGTGGGGTGACAGGCGATTCCGCTCGGACTGCGGGGTGCGGTCGTGACCGTGCCGAGCTGCCTCGCCGCAGCCCTGGTGTGCGGCGGCGACCACGACCCGCACCGCTTCCGGCGCAACGGGGTTGGCGTCCGAGGCGGCAAAGCGCCGGCGAGCGGGGTCGTTCTTGTCGCCGACGCGTCGGTCTGCGCGGTGGTGTGGCACGCAGACCACCTGTGAACAATGCGGAGCTCAGCGGCTGGGCGTTCCGGGGGATCAGCGCCGGCCGGGTGTGGGTGCGGTGAACGCTGTGCGGCTGGTGGTGTCGTGGCTGACGGTCGTTCCGGTGCGAGGGCCGGAGACGGTGGATCGGGTGGGGGCGGGGCGGGCCATCGGGCTTGCGCCGGTGGTGGGGGTGCTGCTCGGGCTGGGGGCGGCCGGGTTGCTGTGGGGCTTCGACGTTGTGGGTGGGGTGGCGCTGCTCGGCGGTTTTCTGGCGGTGGCGGGGCTGGGGTTGATCACGCGGGGGATGCATCTCGACGGGCTGGCCGACACCATGGACGGGCTCGGGAGTTACGGGTCGCCGGAGCGGGCCCGGGAGATCATGAAGAGTGGCGGCGCGGGGCCGTTCGGGGTGGCCGCGCTGGTGTTCGTGGTTGCCGTGCAGGCGGTTTCGTTCGGGGCGCTGGCCGACGCCGGGCGGTGGGCGGCGGTGGTGCTGGCCGTCGCGGTGGGGCGCGTGGCCGTGGTGGTGGCGTGCAGGCGGGGTGTCGAGGCCGCGCCGGGGGCGGGATTCGGTGCTCTGGTCGCGGGGACGCAGGGGCCGGTCATCGCACTCGGGTGGGCCGGAATCGCCTTGGTGGCGGGGGCATTCGTCACCGATCGGTGGTGGGTCGGGCCGACGGGCGTCGCGCTCGCGCTGGGGCTCACATGGGTGCTGGTGCGGCACTGCGTGCGGCGGTTCGGCGGGTTGAACGGCGATGTGCTCGGCGCCGCACTGGAACTCGCGGTCACGGTGAGTGCCGTGGCGTTCACGCTCGGCTAGTTCCGCCCCCGGAGGGGTTTCGCCGGCGGTTCGGGATCGGCCCGCGCCGGGTAATTCGATTGCGGCGCGGCGGCGGCGTTCCTAGGGTGGGCGCCATGCCATGTCACTACTGCGTGCGTTTCCGTTCCGCCCGGGCTCTGGCCCGCTAGCGGACGCAGGCGTTCTCTCGCGCGTCCGCAGGCGCGGCCCAGGGCCCTTCGAGACCTCCTATCTCTCGAAGCCCCGGAAGGGCACACGCTGTGGCGCAAAAATTCTCATCCCATACCTCCGGCTACCGGAACTACTCCCATACCCAGGGCAAGGTCGGCGCGAGCGGCGGGCACACACCCCGCGACCGCGCCCGGCGCGAACTGTCGCAGAACTTCCTCGTCGATCCGCGCGCCGTGGAATCGATCGTGCGGGCCGCCGAACCGAGCGGTGTCGTGCTCGAACCCGGCGCGGGTGACGGTGCGGTGACCGTGGCGCTGGCCGCGCGCGGAGCCCGGGTCACCGCGTACGAGATCGATCCGCTGCTGGCGGCGAAGCTGTCCGCGCGGACCCGCGCGGACGGTGGAATACGGGTCGTCCGCGGCGATTTCATCAAGGCCCGAGCCCCGCGTGAGGCATTCGCGGTGGCCGGGAACATCCCGTTCTCCCGAACGGCCGCGATCGTGGACTGGTGCCTGAACGCGCCCGCGCTCACCTCCGCGACCCTGCTCACCCAGCGCGAGTACGCGCGCAAGCGCACGGGCGACTACGGGCGCTGGAGCCTGGTCACCGCGGCGACCTGGCCGTGGTTCGGCTGGGAACTGCGGGCGAGCGTGGGCCGGGACAGTTTCCGGCCGGTGCCCGCCGTGGACGCGGCGATCCTGCGCATCCAGCGCCGGGCCGAACCACTGGTGGGTGATCGCGCGGCCTTCACCGCACTGGTGGAGCTGGGCTTCACCGGGGTCGGCGGGTCGGTGCGGGCGTCACTGCGCACCCGATACCGGGGCGTGGACGCGGCGCTGGCCGCGGCGGGGATCGCACCGGACACGGTGGTCGGGTACGTGCATCCCGAGCAGTGGATCGCTGTGTACGACTCGCTCACTTCGTAAAGTCCCGGGGCCGAGTCGATTCCGGTGAATCGGCTCGGCCCCGGGAATTGATCGGCCCGGCGGAGTAATTCGAATTCGGACCGACCGGACGGTCGTTTGTATGTATTCGACTGCGGCATAACAGTTTAGTTGCTGTACGCAATCCGACCGGCCCGCAGCCCCGAATATGTTGATGAATGAGTTCCCCCGTGGCCTGGGAGGCGGAGTCGATCATGGCGTTGCAAATGGGTGCGCTCGTACTGTTCGCGGCGGTGGCGGTCGCGGTATTCATACTCGGCGATCGGATGCGTCCGGCGCGGTGGCGGCACGACGACGACGAAGCCTCCAGCACCATGGTGCTGGATCTGGTGAATATGTTCTTCGCGGCCATTGTGGCCTTCGTGGTCGTCATTCTGTGGCAGCAGTACGACAATGCGCACGCGCACACCGTGGCCGAGGGCAAAGCCCTGGTGGTCACGTATCAGGCGGCCAATGATCTGCCCGAGGCCGATCGCAAAGAGATTCAGTCGCTGGTGAAGGAGTACACCGAGGGCGTCATCACCGACGAGTGGAAATCCATGGACGAGGATTCCGCGCTGAGCGAGACCACCCAGGCGACCTTCGACGACCTGCGCGCTGCGGTCGGCGGGGTGAGTTCGCCGGATCCGGATGTGAAGGATCTGGTCGAAAAGGCCGACGGGGCACTGGATGTCATCGCCGAGGCCCGGTACGACCGCGCCCTGGACGCCGAATACCGGCTGCCCACCTTCATGTACATCGCGCTGTGGTTCGGCACCGGCATGCTGCTGGTGGGCACCGTGCTGTCGGGGATGGCGGTCACCAAGCGCAGCATCCTGATGACCGCGCTCTTCGGGTTCGTGGTCGGCGCGGTGATTCTGGCCGTGTACCAGCTCGATCGGCCCTTCGGCGGCGGCAACGTCATCTCCAAGGAAGCCTATGAGCTCGCGATCTCGCGGTTCGAGCAGATTCCGGCGCCCGAACCCGCACCGGTCCGGGTCGATCCCGCGGTGAGCGTGACCCCGCGCTGATCGGGCGGGGCCGGACGAGTCATTCGCACAAGGCATTCGGAGACAGACGATGGGGCGAAAACAGCGAGCCGCACGCGGGCTGGCGGTAGCGACGGCGGTTCCCGTGGCCGCGATTCTGCTGGCGGTGCAGCCGGGATCGGCGCTGGCGCAGCCGGATCTGCCGTCGATCGGTGAGATTCTCAGCGGCAGTGCGGGTTCGGCGGGATCCTCGGGCGGCGAGATCGACGCGCCGTCCGGCAGTGCGCTGGGACTGGGCACCGGAAGCGGCGCGGCGGCGAGCGGGTCCGGGGGCGGACTGCCTTCGGGCAGTGCGCTCGGGCTGCCCGATGCCGCCGCGGCCGTGGGCATTCCGCTGGGCAGCGGTAGTGCGGCGGGGATTCTCGAGCCGGTGTTCGACGCGGCCGAGGCTCTCGCGCTCAGCAGTGGGCACGCGGCGGCGGCCGCGCCGGGCACGCTCGGGGAGTCCCTGGGTTTCGAGAACGGCAGTGTGCTGACCGCGTGCACGGGCAGTGCCGTGGTCGGCAGCGCCGTGCTGGCGCTGGGAATCTTCACCGGCAGCGGCTTCGGTTCCGGGCTCATCGGGCCCGGATTCGTGCCCGGCTCCAGCGGTTTGGTCGGGCCGGGGTCGAGCGGGCTGGGCAGCGTGGTGGTCGGCAGCGCCGTGCTGGGCAGCGCGGGGCTGACCTGTCTGCTGCTGTTGCCGATGCCGCTGGCGTCGCCGGGTATTCCGCTGGGGTTCCCGGCCGCGCCGGCCGCCGCGCCCGCGCCCGCCCCCGAGGTGATTCCGGCGGTGGTGCCCGAGCTCGTGCCGTTCCTGCCACCGCCGCCGCGGGTGATTCCCCCGCCGCCGCGGGCGTTTCCGGCGAGCGAACCGCTGCCCGAGCCCGAGCCCTGGTCGGCGTTGCAGATGATGACCGTCATCGTGTTGACGATCATCGCCGCGACGCGCGCCAAGATCGCGCGCAGTCGCGGGGAGTGAGGGTGGATCGTCGCGTCGCGCACGCCGGCCGCTGTTCGGCCGTGCGCGGGCCGACCCGGTAGCCGCTGCGGACCGGGCCGGTTCGGGCGGCGGCGGCGCGATCGTAGGATGGGCCGATGACCGGATCGGAAGGGGTGCGCGGTGGGCGGTGAGGACGGCGCGAACGCCGGTGTGCCCACCCGGACCCTGGTCGAGAGCATGCTGCGGGCGGATTCGACCATCGACGCCGGTGAGCTGTACGCGGTCGGCAACGCGCTGGGCATGAGTGATCAGCAGGTGCGGCTGTGCGTGCGCCGGTTGATCGGCGACGGGCAGGTGACGCAGGAGGGGCGCGGCCGCAAGGCGGTGCTGCGCGCCACCGAGGCGCTGCGCCGGTCGGTCGCGCCGAACGTGGATTACCTGCGCTACATGTACGCGCAGGATCGCGGCGACGCGCCCTGGGACGGCGTCTGGCACCTCGTGGCGTTCGCCGTGCCGGAGTCGGTGCGCCATGCCCGGGATGCCATGCGGGACAGGATCGTTCACCTTGGCGGGGCCCCGATTCAAGGCGGGCTGTACGTGTGCGCGAATCCGTGGGAGGCGCGGATCGCGGCCGCGGCGGCGGAATTCGCGGTGGGCGAGTTCATCACCACGATGACCTCCACCGACCTGCGGATCGGGGCGGTCGGCACGCCACGTGATCTCGCCGCGCGACTGTGGCCGCTGGAGCGCCTGGCGGCCGGGCAGCGGCGGCTGGCGCTGGCGGCCGAACGCCACCTCGACCGGCTGCACGCCGCCGAACCCCTCACCCCCACCGAACATCTCACCATCGCCGTCGAGTTGGCCGCCGAGTTCGACCGCGCCACCGATCCCGATCCGCTGCTGCCCCCGGAACTGCTGCCGTCGCCGTGGCCCGGTGCGGCGGCGCGTGAGCTGGTGGCGCGCTGCTGGGCCGAGTTGCTGAAAACCCGTGCGGGCGAGTCGATTCAGCTGTTCGAGGTCTATGCCGAGGTACTCGGAGAGGTCGCCGCCGGGCGCTGATCGGGCCGGGCGACCACTGCGTCGTCCAGTGCGGGCCGCGGTGCGCGCGGGGGTGCGGGATACGCGCTCGATTCCGCACCGTCGCGCCCGGTCTCGGCGGGCAGGGAATCGATTTCCCTCTGCTCAGCGCCCTCGACACCGCTGCCGGTCCGGTCGGCGCCGCGCCTGTTCGCCGGCCTCCAGGCCGGCCGGCCTGTTCGCCGGCGGGTGGTTACGGCCCGCCCTCCGAGCTGTCGATCATGCGATGCCCGGTGGCGATCGCCTCACCTCGCATTGCCGAACGGACTCGCGCAACCATCGAGCTCGTCCGGGTCCGCGCTGTCTGTGACGCCCTGTCCGTAGCGGGTGTGCCGCGTGAACGGCGCGGGCAGGGAGCCGGAATCGATGAGAGCTTCTGTCCGCGTGTTGATTCCGTTGCCGATGCTGTGGATGGTCCGGAGCAGGCCTCGGCGGTGTGGGCGATTTCCCGTAGCGCACTATCGTTCGTGATACCGTCGATCGTATCGAATGTGAACGATCTTGAAGGTTGGGAGGACCTCATGCGGGTGTTGGCACTGGGTGGAGGCGGGGCGATGGGGGCCGTTGCCGTGCGGACCGCCGCCGGGTTGGCGGGGGTGTCGGAGATCGTTGTCGCTGACCGCGATCTCCATGCGGCGCAGCTGGTTTCGTCGACGCTCACCGCGGAGACCGTGCCGGTTCGCGCCGAGCGGGTTGACATCACCGATCCGGGTGAACTGCGGGCGGCGCTCGATGCCGCGGACGTCGTGCTCAATACCGTTGGGCCGTACTACGAATTCGGTGTCGGCGTACTGGGCGCGGCCATCGAGACCGGGACCCACTACCTCGACATCTGCGACGACTGGGAACCCACGCTCGAGATGCTCGAGCTCGACGAGCGGGCGCGGTCCGCGGGGGTGTGCGCGGTCATCGGCATGGGGGCCAGCCCCGGGGTCAGCAATCTGCTGGCGCTGGCGGCGGCGCGGGAGTTCGAAGTGCTGCGGGACATCTACACGGCGTGGCCGGTGGACGCCGGCGGGATGAATCCGGACATGGGGGAGCTGGTGGGGCCGCAGGGGCGGCCGTCGGCGGCCGCGGTGCACTGGATGCAGCAGTTGAGCGGCACCGTCGCGCAGGTGGGGGACGGGCGGATCGTGCGCCGGCGGCCGCTGCGGGCGGTGCGGCTGGACCTGCCGGGCGGGCTGGGCGGCACCGCGTACACGTGCGGACATCCCGAGCCGGTGACGCTGCACCGCACCCTGCGGCCGACGGGGGAGTCGGCCAACCTCATGGTCGTGCGGCCATCCACGGCCGCCTACCTGGATTCGCTGCGCCGCGATCTCGACGCGGGCCGGCTCACCAATGCCGAGGCCGCGGCCCTGGTCGCCGCGCCGGGCGTGCTGCGCGGCCTGCGGGCGGCCTTCGCATCGCTGTGGTTCTCCTCGCCCCGGACGCTGCCGCCCTTCTTCGCGGTGGCGACCGGGACCCGGGAGCGGCGCGCGGAGACGGTGCTCGCGCGCCTGCCCGCGGCCGTGGAGGCCTTCGTCCTGACCGCGGACATGGCCACGGTCACCGGGGTTCCCTTGGCGCTGGGCCTGTCCCAGGTCATCGACGGCGGCGCGCTCGTGCCCGGGGTGCGCCCGCCCGAGGCCGTGATCGATCCGCGGCGCTTCTTCACCGACCTCGCCGCTCACCTCGGGCTCCCCGAATCCGGCGACGTGATCCTGGAAAGAGCCTGATACCCAAGGGAAGTCCCTACCTGCGGAACTTCTCCTCGAGCTCGGTCGCGGTGGCCTGGAGATCGGCAGGGGTGTTGTATTTGAAGATGCCCCGGTAGCCGGACTCCTCCTTGATGGCCTGCTCGACCGCCGGATCGTGGTAGATCTCGGTCAGTTTCAGGTACGTCGGGTTGTCCTTGTCGGCGGCGCGGGCGGCGAAGACGTTGATGTACTGCTTCAGGTCCGGGCGCTCGGGATCGTCGGTGTAGATGATCTCGTTCGCGGTCAGGCCCGCCGGGCGGGCGAAGGTGTCGTCCACGAAGGCGGCGGCCACGCTGCCCAGGGACTGCGCGGTGAGCGTCGGGTCGATGGGGGTGAGCCGCACCTTGGAGGCCGCCGGGTCCACGTCCTCGATCTTGGAGTCCCAGCTCGCGCCGTTCTTCAGCACGACCAGGCCGGCCGCGGCCAGGCTCAGCAGCGGCCGCACCTGATTCGCCGGATTGTTGCTCAGGGTGATCTCGCCGCCCCGTGGAATGTCCGTCACCGACCTGTACTTCTTCGAATACAGCGCGAGCGGGAAGACCTCGGTCGCGCCGATGGGTACCAGGGTGTCGTTGTTGCGGGCGTTGTAGTTGGCCAGATAGCGCACGTGCTGGAACTTGTTGAGATCCACCTGCCGCTGCGAGAGTGCGGGATTCGGCTGGTTGTAGTCGCTGAAGCTGACGTACTCGACCGTGATGCCCGCGTCGCCGGCCTTGCTCTTGAAGACCTCCCAGTGCGGCAGCGCGAGATCGTTCACACCGATGCGCACCACGTCCGAGGGGTGGTCCCTGCCACAGGCGGCGGTCAGGGTCAGCGCGAACAGGAGTGGAATCACCAGAAGACGGCGCATTTGTCGCATTTTTGGCAAAGTAGCCGCGCGGAGGCGCCCTGCGGCAGTGTTTGGATCCGGGGGATCGCAACCATTGCCGGTCGGTTGCCGGTGGGCTTGCATGGTCGGGTTCAGTTTCGACGACCATGCGGGAGCGCGAGTGAAATTCCATCGGGTACTGGCGATCCCGGTACTGGTAGCGGCCGTCGCGACGCTGGGGCTCACCGCCTGCGGCAGCGACGAGGAATCCGCCGACGTGGTGCGCATCGGCACCACCGAGTCCGATCCGCAGTGGGACGTGTTCGAGAGCAAGGCGAAGGAGCAGGGGATCACGCTGAAGATCACCCGGTACTCCGACTACTCGCAGCCCAATACGGCGTTGGCGCAGAAGCAGATCGACGTGAATCTGTTCCAGCACCTGCAGTTCCTCGGACAGTTCAACGTTGCCAACAACGAGGATCTGACGCCGATCGGGGCCACGCAGATCGTGCCGCTGGGGCTGTACTCCAAGAAGCACAAGACCCTCGCCGACATCCCGCAGGGCGGTGAGATCGCCATCCCGAACGACCCGACCAATCAGGCGCGGGCGCTGTTCGTGCTGCAGTCCGCCGGGCTGTTGAAGCTGTCCGGGGATGTGCGCCAGCCCTCGCCCGCCGACGTCGACAAGGGCGCGTCCAAGGTCAAGGTGACCCCGGTCGACGCCGCCCAGACCGCGCTGTCGCTGGCCTCGGTCGACGGCTCGATCATCAACAACACCTTCCTGCAGAAGTCGGGCATCGACCCGAGTTCGGCGCTGTACAAGGATGATCCGAAGAGTCCGGGCGCGGAGCCGTACATCAACACCTTCGTGACGCGGGCCGCGGACAAGAACAACGCCACGTACCTGAAGCTGGTGCAGATCTGGCACGACCCCGAGGTGCAGAAGGCGGTGTCGGAAACCTCCAAGGGCACCTCGGTCGAGGTGAACCGCGCGGGTCCGGAACTGGAGCAGATCCTGGCGCGCGTGCAGCAGACCATCCGCGAGAAGAAGTGAGCGACCCGGTCGCCGACGGCGGGGCGGACGCCCACCCCGCCGTCGAATTCCGTTCGGTCACCAAGGTTTTCCAGGCCGGTAAGCAACGGCACACCGCGCTCGAGGACATCGATCTGCGTATCGAGCGCGGCGAGATCTTCGGCGTGATCGGCTACTCGGGGGCGGGCAAGAGCACGCTGGTGCGGCTCATCAACGCCCTGGAGAAGCCGACCAGCGGGCAGATCCTGATCTCCGGGGACCCGATCACCGGGGTTTCGGAGTCGCGGGTGCGGCGGCTGCGGCGTGACATCGGCATGGTGTTCCAGCAGTTCAACCTGTTCCGATCCCGCACGGCCGCGGGCAATGTCGAGTACCCGCTGAAGGTGGCGGGCTGGCCGCGCGACAAACGCAAGGCCCGGGTCGCCGAACTGCTGGAGTTCGTCGGACTGACGGACAAGGCGCGCAGCTATCCGGATCAGCTGTCGGGCGGGCAGAAGCAGCGCGTGGGCATCGCCCGCGCGCTGGCCACCTCGCCCACCCTGCTGCTGGCCGACGAATCCACCTCGGCGCTGGACCCGGAGACCACGGGGGAGGTGCTGCGGCTGCTGAAGAAGATCAATCGCGAGCTCGGCGTCACCATCGTGGTCATCACCCACGAGATGGATGTGATCCGGGCGGTCGCCGATCGGGTCGCGGTGCTGGCCGAGGGCCGAATCGTGGAGCTGGCCAGGACCTTCGACGTGTTCGCCGATCCGCAGGCCGCGCCGACCCGCTCCTTCGTGGAGACCGTGCTGCACAATCGGCCCACCGCCGAGGAGTTGCGCAGACTCGGCGAGAAGCACGCGGGCCGCCTGGTCACCGTGGATGTCGACGACGAGCGCGGCATCGGCGCGGCGCTGACCGTGGCCGCGCGGGCGGGCGTCGCTTTCGAGGTGGTCTACGGCGGGGTGAGTTCGTTGCAGGACAAGACCTTCGGCAGCATCACCCTGGCGCTGGACGGACCCGAGGATGCCGTCGCGCGGGTCGTGGACGATCTCGAGCGCGGCGCCGAGCATCGGAAGAGCGCGTGAACTACGCCGCCGTCCCCACCGATTGGGACAAACTGCAGCCGGTGCTGATCGAGGCCATCGGCACCACGATCTACCTCGTGCTGCTGACCTTCGTGGTCGGCGGGCTCATCGGCCTGGCCCTGGGCACCGCGCTCTACACCACCCGCAAGGGCGGACTGCTGGCCAACGCGCCCATCAACCTGGTGCTCAACTTCCTGGTCAACGTGGTGCGCCCGATTCCGTTCATCATTCTGCTCGCGGCCCTGGGACCGGTGACCCTCGAAGTCGTCGGCACGACGATCGGCACCGAGGCCGCCGCGTTCGTCATGATCGTCGCCGCCTCCTTCGGCATCGCCCGCATCGTGGAGCAGAACCTGGTCACGGTCGACCCGGGGGTGATCGAGGCGGCGCGGGCCATGGGCGCGACGCCGCTGCGCATCATCGCGACGCTGCTGATCCCGGAGGCACTGGGGCCGTTGATCCTCGGCTACACCTTCATCATCATCGCCATCGTGGACATGTCCGCCATGGCCGGCACCGTCGGCGGCGGTGGCCTGGGTGACTTCGCCCTGGTCTACGGCTACCAGCGCTTCGACTGGCAGGTCACCCTGGTGGCCACGCTCATCATCATCGCGGGGGTGCAGGCCATCCAGTTCGTCGGGAACTGGCTGGCCCGCAAGGTGTTACGCCGCTGATCGACTACTGCGACTGCCGCATTCCGGCCTCTCGACCCCACCCGCTGACGCGCAGGTCGAGGGGCCGGAGCCGGTCGTAGTAGATATTGCGGAGCTGTTCGGGCGCCGAGGGGCGTTCGGGATCCACCTCGTCGATGGCGAACGAGATCGCCGCCAGCTCGCCGAGGAAGTCGTCGCGCTGGCCGGGAAGCTTGGCGCGGTCCTGGGCCTCGAGGCGCGGATTCGATTGCAGGTCGCTGTACTTGGCGCGAATGGCGATATCGGTCTCGTCCATGCGCTCGCGCAGCCAGCCGCGCAGCGCCGAGGGGGTCTGCTGCATGATGACGATCTCGCGGATGGCGGGAATCCGCATGCCTTCACGGATCAGGTCGTCGAGCTTCTCGTTGACGCGCGGCCAGGCCACGAAATCGCCTGCCGCGTAGGCGGCCCGGCCCTGCGCCTCGAGGTCGTCGCGGCGCAGCCGGAAGGCCGGGGCCGAATCCGGTTCGGTGCGCTGCAGCAGCAGGATGATCTCGTCGATCTGACGCAGATCGCGCTCGAACTCCGAGAGCGGGGGCTCGAGGTAGTCGTCCGGCCCGTGGCTGTTCAACAAACCCTGCACGATGGTCTCGGCCTCGAGCAGCAGGTGGTGCGCCTTGGCCTGATCCTGGGTGCGCAGGATCAGGGGTTCGAGCGCGGACAGGCGCTGTGCCATTTCGGGTTCGGCCTTGGCGGCCTCGGCCCGGTGCACCTCGCGGCGCACCTGCTGCCAATCCGTGCGCACACTCGCGGCGCGGGTACGCAACTCGGACCAGGGGGCGACCTCGCGCACCGGGATCTCGATCGCCGCGGTGGCCGAGCGATCCAGGTGCGGGATGCGGACCGCGGCGTGAATGGTCCAGCCCGCCGCGAATTCCAGGGTCAGCTCGACCGGGGTGCCGGGCTCGAGGTTGTCGGGCAGGTCGCGAATCTTCACCTCGCCGATGGGAATCCAGCCCTCGTACAGGCGCACCGCCAGGGTGGTGCCGCGATTGGCGGTCTCCAGGCGCTGATAGACCCGGTGCGGAATCTTGGTGCCGGCCTTGACCACTCGGCACAGCTGGCGGTCCAGCATCTCCACCGAGAAATCGTGGGCCAGGATGTCGCCGGCCAGATCCGGTACGGCCGGGCCGGATTCGACCCGCACACTCAGGCGTTCGGCGGCGATCTCCGTGCCGTCGGCCAGTACCCGGATGGTGCATTCGCCACTCGGGAGCGGGATTTCGATGAACAGGAACGCGCCCTCGTCATCGGTGATGGTCTCGCGCACGGGGTCGCCGCCGTCGGGGTGCACCTCGACCACGACCTCGGCGGCCGCGATGTGCTTGCGCAGCACTCGCCCCGCGATGTCGGCGCAATCCCCCTCCGGCACCAGCGGTTCGAGCTCGAGCACGCTGCCGCGGCTGGTCAGGTTCCCGGCCTTGAGCGCCGCGCCCACCGCGACCACCAGTTCGGGATGGAACAGGCGCGGGGTGACCCCGAAGCGCTCCGCGAGCAGCTCGGCGACCAGCGGGATCCGGGAGGAGCCGCCGACCAGCACGATCTCGTCCAGATCGCCGGGTTTCAGCCGCGCCTTGTCGACCGCGTCGGCGCAGTGCTCGAGGGTGCCGCGCACGAAAGCGTCGATCATGCGCTGGAATTCGTGTCTGCCCAGCGGCAGGTTGATGCTCATGGGCGTGCCAGCACGGTCCTCGAGATCCTGGCTGACGATCTCGGTCTCGGTCTCGCGGGTGAGGTCGTGCTTGGCGGTCTCGGCCAGTGACAGCAGCCGGGCCTGGCGTTCGGCGTCGGCGGCGTCGCCGGGTTCGGTGCGCAGGTCGTAGGCGGGCAGCTGGGCGATCATCCACTCCACGATCGCCTGATCGAAGTCGTAACCGCCGAGGTAGCGGTCGCCGTCGAAGGAGCGGCTGGCGAAGCCCTCCTGCGCGTCCCAGGACACCACCGAGGTGTCGAAGGTGCCGCCGCCCAGGTCGTACACCAGGAAGCGGCGGCGCTCGGCGTGCGTCTCACCGGTCTCGTGCATGTGGGCCAGGGCCGCGGCGACCGGCTCCATGAGGGTTTCGGCCACCTCCAGCCCGGCCTCCGCGCCCGCCCGGGTGGTCTGGGTCTTGGCGCTGGTCTCGAAGTAGGCGGGCACGGTGACCACCGCGCGGTCGATCGGCACGCCCAGGGTCTGCTCGGCCACGGCCTTGAGGTGGCGCAGCAGGTGCACCGACGCTTCGAGCGGGGTGAGGATCGCGTGGCCCGCGGTGACCAGGGCGTCGGTGCCCATGTTGCGCTTGAAGAACATGGCCGGCGGCGAACCGGGCAGGCGCGCTTTGCGTTTGGCGAGCGCGCCGACCAGCGGGGCGCCGTCGGCGCCGATCCAGACCGCGGACGGCGTGGTCAGCGACAGATCCGGATTGGCGACGATGAGCGCGCCGCCCAGCGGGCGCAACCGGCGGGAGTCGATGAGCTCCTGCTTGTTCGGGATGTCCGCGTCGGCGGGAATGGCGAGGCAGCAGTTGGTGGTGCCGAGGTCGATACCGGCGACGATGCTCATGCGAGGGGCTCCTCATGGGTACGCGGGGTGACGGGTTCGTCGCCGGTGGGGTGCGGCACCAGCGCGGGCAGCACCGAAAGCCGCAGGCGCAGTTCGGCGGAGCCCGGCGGGGGCGGCGGTGCGGCGGACAGGGTGCGGCTGAACTCCAGCAGCTCGGCCAGCTCGGCCAGGTCCTCGCCCGCGGCTTCGGGCCGGTGGGTGAGCAGGTCGGCCCGCAGCCGGGCGAGCGGGGTCGCGAGTTCCTCTTCGGCCGCGTTGATCTGCGCCACCGTCAGGGTCTCGCCGAAGAGCGGGAAGCGCTTGGCGTCGTAGGAGATCCGCTTGCGGCGGGCGGCGATGCGGGCGCGGGTGGTGGCCCGATCGGCACCGGGATCGAGGTCCAGGATCTGAAAGGCGGTTTCGTAGTAGGGATTGCGATCGCGCCAAGCCCAGGGGTTCACGATGTGGTTGTCCTGTTCACGCTAGAAGAAGCCGATGGCGCTGCCCTGGGAGTAGCGCGCCCACTGCCCCGCGCCGACCAGGATCTTGCGGGCCTGGTCGTAGGGGCTGTGGTCGGGAAGTCCCAGGGTCAGTGCGGTATTGAGGTGGTTGGCGGCGATCCGGAAACCGGCGCGATCCTCGAAGGGATTGCTCTGCAGCCGGTCGATGGTGGAGATCACGATGGCCAGGCCCAGCCAGAACTCGTGCCGGGCCAGTTTGGCGGCGAAGGCTTTACGGTCCGCGTCGTCCAGTCGCGGACGCAGCGCCGAACTCAGCAATTGCCCCGGGGTGAGGCCGAGTTCGGTGCACAGCGGGCGCACCATGGTCTCGACGCGCTCGAGGACGGTGCGCGCCTGCTCGGCCCATTTGTCGCCGCGGCGCTGTGCGGTCTCGGCGGCTTCGATGCCGACGTCCAGGGCCTGTTCGGCGAGCGGGACGTTGTCCGCGTCGATCTCGACCCACATCTGGGCCTCGTCGAGGGCGCGTTCGAGGTGGCCCTCGCGGGTCGAGCGGCGGATCTGCGCGCCCGCCTCGCGGGCCAGCCGGGTCCGGGCGCGGGTCAGCTCGTCCGCGGCGAAGGGCGCGGTGCGAATGAGCTCCAGATGCGCCCGGGCCCTGGGCAGCTGGTCGCGCCGCAGTTCCAGAACGCGCGTGACGTGTGGTTCCAGGAGCTGGCCGGGGAGTTCCGCGCGCGCCCGGTCGACGATGAGCGTGGTCTCCTCGGGGGTGCCGTCGGCGGTGACCGCGAGCGTACGGGTGCGCAGCTCGTCCCAGAAGTCGTCCG
This sequence comes from Nocardia sp. NPDC005978, assembly GCF_040614455.1. Lineage (NCBI taxonomy): Bacteria > Bacillati > Actinomycetota > Actinomycetes > Mycobacteriales > Nocardiaceae > Nocardia > Nocardia sp. NPDC005978. The sequence goes on along the minus strand of NZ_JBEXUS010000070.1, from coordinate 24,420 downwards.
CGGCGTGCAGCCGGGACCACAGCGCCAGGGCCTCGCGCCAGGCCTCGAAAGCCTCGGCGTCCCCGGCGATTTCGAGGGCGTACGCGCGGGCGTGGGCGGCGACGGCGAGGTGGTGCAGGCCGCGGGCGTCGGCGGGGTGCTCGGCGTCGCACTCGCGCCACAGGCGCAGCGCGGACGGCGTCCACGGGTGGATATCGCCGCCGGTGCGCAGTTCGGCGTAGGCCAGGCGCTCCAGGGGGCGTTCGGCGGTGCGGGCGCGGCGGGCGGTGGCGATCTCGGCGATTCTGGCCGCGGCGGCACGCAATCGGCCGGCGTCCTCGCCCTCGAGCCCGGCCAGCAGCCGCGCGGCCCGGGCCAGCGCGCGGTCGGCGTCCCGCGGCGCGTCGAAGAGTTCCGCGCGGGCGGCCTGCGCCAGGTCTGCTCCCGCCACGGTGATGCGCAGCTCGCGCAACGCGTCGTCCGCGCCGCCCACGTCCGTGCTCCCGGCGGGAGCGCGAGTGTCGGTGCTACCGGACACAACTGTTCCGGTCGGATTGGTTGCGGGAGCGTGGGTTTCGGTCACGATCGGTGTGTTCGTGCCGGTCGCGCCGATGAGTTCGGAGACCAGTTCCGGCGCGTGGTGCGCGACCGCGGTCAGCAGGGTCGTGGGATCGAGCAGGGTGCGGGTGGGCCAGGCGCTGCCGTGCCGGGCGAGCAGGGTGCGCGCGCCCCGGGTGACGAGCTCGACGTCCGTGTCCAGCGTGCCCAGCGCCAATTGCCCGTTGGCCAGCAGGGTTTCGTCGGCGGAGGTGGTGCCCAGCAGCCGGCGCAGGTGCTCGCGCGCGCCGTCGCGGTCGTCCGCGCGGAGCCGGTCCAGGGCGGCGAGCAGGAGGGCGGTGGGCAGCAGGCGCTGCTCGCCCGCCCGCAGCACCTCGGTCAGCCGGTCGCCGGGCGCGGTTCCGGACATGACCGCGGCCGCGCTCACCACCAGGTTCCGGTAGGGGCTTGGCGTGCCGGGGCCCTTCAGCTTGTCGCCGGCGGTGATGCCGCGCGCCAGACGGTGGTACGCGCCGATGTCGTGCAGCGCGCGAATGCGTTCGGCCGCCTGCTCGCCGCCGCCGAAGCGCTGGGCCAGTTCGTAGCGCCGGGCGGCCTCGTCCTGTTCGCCGCGTTCGGCGGCCAGATCGCCGACCAGCAGGAACCAGTCGGGTCTGCTCGCGGGTCCGAGCGCGTACAGCAGCAGCCATACCGGTGAGGTGGGGCCGGTGAACTGGTAGTGCTCGAATTCCTTGTCCAGCAGGCCGGACAGATGCCCGCGGGCCGCCCGCCGGAACTCGTCCGAGACCGCCGGACCCGGGGTGCGCACCGAATTGGCCAGCCACGCCGCGAGTTCGGCGTCCTCGGCCAGCAGGCCGCTCACCGAGAACCAGGTGCGCGCGAATTCGGCCGGGGCGGGCTCGCGCAGCCAGGCGCCGAACACCTCGTGCGCGGCGCGCGGGTCGACGGCGCAGCGGTCGGCCACCTCGCACAGCAGGCGCACGGCGGCATCCGGTGCGGTGGGGGCCGCCTCGACGAGCCGGGCCAGCACCCCGGCGCGATCGCGGGTGAGTTCGGCGTCGTCGTAGCGGTTCAGCAGCGCCTGGACCGCGGCCAGGACCGCGCGGGTGCGCACGGCGGGGTCGGTCTCCTGTTCGGCGCGCGTCACCTCGGTCTCGAAGACCGAAGGCCCCGTGGGGCGTTCGTCGCGCCGCGCGCCCCGCGCCGGCTCGGGCGTCGTCTCTCGCACCGGTTCGACCGGTCGCTCCTCGCCGCCCCGCGACCATGGCCAGTTCACGCGAAAACTCCTGCTGGAGGGCGGTATCGGGAAAGCGTGCCGGGGATAGCCACCCGAATCCGCCCCCTGCCCAAGTCGAGAATATCCCTCGCCCGGCCCTTTTCGTCAACCGGTCCGCTCGGAATCGTTGCCGCGCCACGGACATCGCGGGGACCGCTTCGTCGCGGAGCGGGCCACCCGGCGACCGGTGGGACCGTGCGGCACCGAGTCGCCCGGCCCGCGCCCGCTACCCGCGTTTCTGCACGGCGACGGCCGCTTTGCGGGCCGCGACCTGGACCGGGTCCCAGACCGGGGAGAACGGGGGCGCGTAGCCCAGATCGAGGGCGATCATCTGTTCCGCGGTCATGCGGGCGGTCAGGGCCACCGCGGCGATGTCGATGCGTTTGGCAGCGCCCTCGCGGCCCACGATCTGCACACCGAGCAGGCGGCCGGTGCGGCGTTCGGCGAGCATCTTCACCGTCATGGGGGCGGTGCCGGGGAAATAGCCGGAGCGGCTGGTGGATTCGATGGTGACGGTCACGAACTGCAGGCCGACCGCGTGGGCGTCCTTCTCGCGCAGGCCGGTTCGGGCCACCTCGAGTTCGCAGACCTTGCTGACCGCGGTGCCGACCACGCCGGGGAAGGTGGCGTACCCGCCGCCGATGTTGGCCCCGATGATCTGGCCGTGCTTGTTGGCGTGGGTGCCCAGCGCGATATGGCGTTCGGTGCCCGAGACCAGATCCAGTACCTCCACGCAGTCGCCGCCCGCCCAGATGTGCTCGTGCCCGCGCACACGCATGGCCAGGTCGGTGCGCAGACCGCCGGACGCCCCGAGCGGGAGCCCGGCGGCGCGGGCCAGATCGGTGGCGGGGCGCACGCCGATGCCCAGCACCACCACGTCGGCGGGGAACTCCGCGTCGGCGGTGGCGACGGCCCGGACCCGGCCCGCGTCGTCGGTGTGGACAGCGGTGAGCTCGGCGTCGCACAGGACGCGAATGCCCATGCCGTCCATCGCCTTTCGAATGAGCACGCCCATATCGGGATCGAGCGTCGCCATCGGCTGGGACCCGCGGTTGATCATGGTGACCTGGTAGCCGCGATTGATCAGGGCCTCGGCCATCTCCACGCCGATGTAGCCCGCGCCGACCACCACCGCCCGGCGGCCGTCGGTGGAATCGAGGGTGTCGATCAGCGCCTGCCCGTCGTCCAGGGTCTGCACGCCGTGCACCCCGGGCGCGTCGATGCCGGGGATGGGCGGGCGGATCGGAGTCGCGCCGGTGGCGATGACCAGATCGGTGTAGTCCAGCCAGCTTTCGGCCCCGGTGGTCAGATCCCGGGCCCGCACGCGGCGGCCCGGCGGGTCGATCTCCACGACCTCGGTGCGCATGCGCAGGTCGATGTCGCGCGAGCGGTGCTCCTCGGGCGTGCGGGCGATGAGGTGATCGCGGTGCTCCACGTCCCCACCCACCCAGTACGGAATGCCGCAGGCGGAGAAGGAACTGAAGTTTCCGCGCTCGAAGACCACGATCTCGAGCTCCGCCGCCGGCCGCATGCGACGAGCCTGCGAGGCCGCCGACATACCCGTCGCATCCCCACCGATGATCACCAGGCGATCGCTCATGGGTACGACGGTACGGCGCGGGGCGCGCGGGCGGTCGCGCACATGCCGAACCGTTCCCCGGTGCGAGGTTCGCGCACCGCCCTTCGGGGCCGCCGCGAACCTGGTAGTACTGGACTTCGTGAGTATCGATGACATGGACGATGACAAAGTCCTGGAGCTGGCCACGCGCATCTTCGATTTCGCGCGCCAGGGCGACGCCGCACAGCTCGCGGCCTATCTCGAGGCCGGGGTGCCGGTGCAGCTGACGAACGCGCGCGGCGACAATCTGCTCATGCTCGCCGCTTACTATGGGCACGCGGCGGCGGTGGACACGCTGCTGGCCCACGGCGCGGACCCCAACGTCCTCAACGACAGCGGGCAGACCCCGCTGTCCGGCGCGGTCTTCAAGGGCGACACCGATGTCATCGGCGCGCTGCTGGCCGCGGGTGCGGACCCCGACGCCGGGGCGCCCTCGGCTCGCGAGACGGCGATCACCTTCGAGCGCACCGATCTGCTGAAGCTCTTCCCCTAGCCGGGGCGCGACGCGAAGGAGCGCCCGCCGCGGCGGACGCTCCCCGTGTTTCGGTACGCGGCTACACGTTGACCGGGTAGACCGGCTCCTGGATCTCCGGCTTGATGCGGTCCTCCACGAAGATGCCGTGCCAGATCATGAAGACCAGCAGCGTCCACAACCGGCGCGAATGATCCACCGGGCCGGTGCGGTGCGCCTCGAGCATGGCCGCGATGGCGGCCTTGTTCAGCAGGTGGTCGGTCTGGCTGTCGGCGATCTGCTCCCTAGCCCAGTCGTGCAGCTCGGGGCCGCGCAGCCAATGCCGCAGCGGGACCGGGAAACCGAGCTTGGCGCGGTTGAGCACGTGCGCGGGCACGATGTCGCCCAGCGCCTGGCGCAGCGCGTACTTGGTGGTCTGCTTGGTGATCTTCTGTTCGAACGGAATCTTCTCCGCGACCTTGAAGACCTCGTGATCCAGGAACGGCACCCGCAGTTCCAGGGAGTTCGCCATGGTCATCTTGTCGGCCTTGACCAGGATGTCGCCGCGCAGCCAGGTGAACAGGTCCAGGTGCTGCATGCGTGCCACCGGGTCCATGTCGCGATGCTGGCTGCCGTAGATGGGGCCGGTCACGTCCTGATGCGTCCACTCGGGGCGGAAATCGCGCAGCACCGAACGCAGTTGGGCGTCGTTGAAGCTGCGGGCGTTGCCGTAGTAGCGATCCTCGAGCTTCAGCGAGCCGCGGTGCAGCAGGCTCTTGCCGCGGGTGCCCTCGGGAATGCGATCCGAGAGCTTGCCCGCGAGCTTGCGCAGCCCGCTCGGCAGGTACTCGAAGGGCTTGAGCGAGAGCGGTTCCCGGTAGATGGTGTAGCCGCCGAACAGCTCGTCCGCGCCCTCGCCCGAGAGCACGACCTTGACGTGCTTGCGCGCTTCCTTGGCCACGAAGTACAGCGGCACCAGCGCCGGGTCGGCGACGGGTTCGTCCAGGTACCAGACGATCTCGGGGATCGCGCCCGCGAAATCCTCGGGGGTGACCGTGCGGATGAAGTGCTTGGCCCCGATGGCGGCCGCGGTCTCGGCGGCCACGTCGGCCTCGGAGTAGCCCTCGCGCTCGAACGCCGAGGTGAAGGTCAGCAGATTCGGGTTGTGCCGGATCGCCAGCGCCGCAATGGCGGTGGAGTCGATGCCGCCGGACAGGAACGAGCCGACGGTGACATCGGCGCGCATGTGCTTGGCGACCGAGTCCTCGAGCGCCTCGGCGATCTCGCGGTACCGGTTGGCCGGGGTGTTGGGCCGGACGCCGGTCGGGCGGGTGGTGGGGACGTGCGGGTTCACGTCGTCGGGCTTGCCGAAGGGCACCACCCGGAACCGGGGATCGAAGTAGCGCGTGATGCGCGGGGCCGCACCGGGTTCCACCCAGGCGTAGCAGCCCGACTCCAGCCGCCGGATGTCCCGGTGCAGCGTCTCGGGCTCGGGCACGTACTGCAGCACGGTGTAGTGCTCGAGCGCGCGCGGATCCAGGGCATCGGAGAGTTCGAGCTCGGGCAGCAGCTCCAGGACGCTCTTCTTCTCCGAGGCGAAGGCGGTGCCGCCGGGGCCGGTCGCCAGGAACAGCGGCTTGATGCCGAACGGGTCGCGGGCGATGAAGAGCTTGTTCAGCTCGGTATCCCAGATGGCGAAGGCGAACATGCCGCGCAGGCGCTTGGTGGCCTCGGGACCCCAGTAGTGGAAGGCGGCGACGATCGTCTCGGAGTCGCCCTCGGTGGCGAACATGGGGGAGTCGCCGAACTCGGCCCCGTGCGCGGCGGTCAGTTCCTCGCGCAGCTCGAGGTAGTTGTAGATCTCGCCATTGAAGGTGAGGGCGTAGCGTTCCCGGTTCTCCGGCGGGCCCCAGCGCAGCGGCTGGTGCGAGTGCTCGATGTCGATGATGGAGAGGCGATTGAAGCCGAAGATCATGCGATCGTCGTTCCAGGTGCCCTTCTCATCCGGGCCCCGGTGGCGCTGGCAGTGCAGGGCCTCGTACACCTGCGCCGCGGTGGTCTCGACCGTCCGCCCGTCCGGGGTAGTAGCCGTCTGAGCCGTCAGAAATCCGAGCAGTCCACACACTGCGGGCAGAACCTCGTTTCCGGAGTCAAGGGAAATGCGGGGATGTTCGCGCGTCGGCACGCGAAACGTACTGTCCGAGTATGCCGCACGCGTGCGGATCACGCCGCGAGAGGCCGTATCCACGGCTTATGAGCTTTCCGGAGTGTCGAAGCGGACCCCATCACAATGACCGGCCAGGTTTGGTCTACGCTGCGTAGTACTCGGGAACTCCTGGACCGGATCGCGCGTTGTGCGCGAACCTCGCCGGGAGCTCCCAAACGTGCTGTAGTTGTGTCGCCCGGCGGAAGGGAGCCCGGGCGACGCCAGTCGAATAGACGACCAGGAAGGCGTTGAGCGTGGCGCACAAGGCGAGCGAAGCGATAGGGGCACGATCCGCCCAGGGTCGGCAGGGCCGCATCCTTCGGCGGGCCGGGCTGGCGGTGTCCCTCGGGATGACCGCGATGCTCGTCTCCGGCTGCTCGATCGACAACCCGTGGCTGCGATTCGGTTGGCCCTCGGGTGTCACCCCGCAGGCCACGAAGATGCGGGAACTGTGGACCTGGTCCGTGATCGCCGCTCTGGTGATGGGCGTGCTGGTCTGGGGTCTGACCTTCTGGACGATCGCGTTCCACCGCAAGCGGCCGAACTCCCCGGAGTTCCCCCGCCAGACCGGTTACAACGTGCCGCTCGAGCTGAGCTACACGGTGGTGCCGTTCTTCATCATCGCGGTGCTGTTCTACTTCACCGTGGTCGTGCAGAACTACGTCCACGAGAAGGTCGACAACCCGGATGTCGTGGTCGATGTGACCGCGTTCCAGTGGAACTGGAAGTTCGGTTACCAGAAGGTCGACTTCAAGGGCGGCTACCAGTTCGACGGTGTCGACAAGGCCCGCCAGGGCATGAACACCGAGATCCGGGAGAAGTACGAGGAGCAGGTCAACGAGCACGGGCACCCCTCGCCCGGCCCGAACAACGGCCTGCCGGCCAATGACATCTCGTACCTGAACTACGACCGGGTCGAGACCATCGGCACCTCCAACGAGATCCCGGTGCTGGTGCTGCCGACCGGCAAGAACATCGAGTTCCAGCTGGCCGCCGCCGACGTCATCCACTCCTTCTGGGTGCCCGAGTTCCTGTTCAAGCGGGACGTCATGCCGAACCCGAAGGAGAACAACTCCGACAACATCTTCCAGATCACGAAGATCGAGAAGGAAGGCGCGTTCGTCGGGCGTTGCGCCGAGATGTGCGGCACCTTCCACTCGATGATGAACTTCGAGGTCCGGGCGGTCTCGCCGGAGAAGTTCGAGCAGTACCTGAAGGCGCGTGAGGCGGGCAAGACCAATGCCGCGGCGCTGTCGGAGATCGGCGAGGAGCCGGTGGCCGTCACCACCAAGCCTTTCAACACCGACCGTACGGCCCGCGGCGCGGGCCTCACGGAAGCCAAGTGAGGACTGAACTGACATGAAGGTCGAAGCTCGCATCTTCGAACTGATCACGGTCTTCTTCGTGATCGTGGCCGTGGTGTACGGCTACTTCACCGCCCAGTCGCGCACCGGCGTCGAATGGGCCGGTACCACCGCCATCGTGCTGTCGGCGGGACTGTCCCTGATCGTGGCCACCTACTTCCGCTTCGTCGCGCGCCGCCTGGACCTGCGTCCGGAGGACTTCGAAGAGGCGGAGATCGTCGACGGCGCCGGCGACCTGGGCTTCTTCTCGCCCGGCTCGTTCTGGCCCATCCTGCTCGCGGCCGCCGGTTCCGTGGCCGCCCTGGGCTTCGCGTTCTTCCAGTACTGGCTGATCGCCATCGGTGTCGTGCTGATCCTGATCGCCTCGGCCGGTCTGGTGTTCGAGTACCACCTCGGACCCGAGAAGCACTGAGTTCGAACCGCTGAACCCGCGAGCGCCCCATCCGAATCCGGATGGGGCGCTTCGCTTTGTCGTAGGGGGTGTACCGGCTGCTCGCGCCGTTCAGATCCCCAGGGCGTGCCGGAGCCGGGTGCGCGGGGTCAGGCCCGTCAGGGTGAGCAGGGCGCGCGGGAAGCGCGGCTGCATCGTCGACGGGCGGGTGCGCACCGCGGTCTCGATCCAGCGCGCCGCCTCGCCGGGGTCCGCGGTGTACAGCCCGCCGTGGCGGTCCGATGCCGTGGCGTCGATGTGCACCGCCGGATAGTGGACCGTGGTGACGTGGATGCCGCGCGGGGACAGCTCGGCGTCCGCGCACTGCCCGAACGTGGTCCAGGCGGCCTGGGAGCTGGCGTAGGACGCGAAGTTGGGAGCCGGGCCGGTGGCCGGGCTCCACGGGCCCACATTGATCACGTGCCCCGAGCCGCCGGCGAGCATGGCGGGCAGCAGGCCCAGGGTCAGGCGCAGCGGGCCGAAGTAGTTGGTGGCCATCATGCGCTGATAGTCGGCGAAGCGGTCCAGCGACTGCAGCACCGGGCGCCGGGCGGGCCTGCCCGCGTTGTTGATCAGGACGTCGACGCTGTCGAACTCGGCGCGCAGCCAGCGCACCAGCTCGTCCACGTCGCCCAGGGCGGAGATGTCGCAGCGGTGCCAGTGCGCCTGCCCGCCGGATTCGATGATGGCGGCGCAGTCTTCGATGAGCAGGCTCCCGCGGCGCGCGACGAGGAGTACCTCTGCGCCGCGGGAGGCCAGTAATCGCGCGGTCGCGCGACCGACCTCGGAACTCGCGTCGGTGATGACAATGCGTTTGCCCGCGACGGAACCGGCGGGGTGCGTGCGGCGGGCAGCACGAAATTCGATCATGGGACGGCAACCTTCACTCACGTTACGAGAGCTGAATGGTGCACCGGCATCCCGCCGACGTTACCGATGCGGACCGCGCCCAAGGGCTGCTGGAGCGTTGCCAGTGGTGCGGCAGCCCACATCCTAATCGGTGGGGTCGTACCGCCGGGCGCGTTCGGCGACGCAGATCTCGTCGATCGAGGAAACGATGTCGCGCAACAGTTCCGAGGGCAGCGCGGCCGGGCGCAGGCGACAGGTGAAGGTGATGAAGCCGTGCTCCTCGCCGTCCAGTTCCTGCAGGTAGCGCGACCGCACGCCGTAGGTGAGCGCGGAGATGACGGTGAAGCAGCCGGTGGCCTCGCGGTGCCCGGAGAACAGGTCGTGCAGGCGGTGGAAGACCCGCGGATAGGTCGACAGCGGCGCGAAGACCGAGATGCGATAGGCCGCACCGCGTTCGGAGGAGCTGATGACGGTATCGGCCAGATACTCCGCGTCGCGCAGCGTCAGCACCTTCGGAGCGAACATCAGCGCGCCGGCGGCGGCGTTGCGAACCGGCATGCCCGCCCGGCCGCCCGCGGACGCGGCGATGGCGCCCAGCGACTTACGCGCGCGCGAGCCCACCTCGCGTCTGGCGCGCAGTGAGAGGTTGGGCGCGGTGGGATGCAGGCTCGACCACTGGCCGAAGCGCACGGTGCCCAGCTGCACCTTGCCGGTGCCGACCGGGCGCGAGACCTTCAGCGGCGCGGTGTCGACCCAGCGGCCCACCTGCAGCAGCGCTTCGCCGGGGGACTGGATCTCCTTGAACGCCTGCTCGACGAAGGTGTCGAAGTCCAGGAAGCGATGCGCGTCGGAGGTGAGCCAGGTGCGGTCCTTGTCCACATCGGTGACCTCGAGGGTCAGCGCGGTGATGATGCCGGTGCGCCCGCCGCCGCCCAGGATGCGCCGGAAGCGCTCGACGTGGTGATTGCGCCCGCAGGTGCCGAAACGCCCGTCCTGATCGACGTATTCGAGCTCGACCACGTTGTCGCTGAACATGCCGAAGCGGTGCGAGGCGGCGCTGAGCCCGCCGACCGCCGCGAAGCCGCCCGCGGTGATGTCCCGATGGTCGCCCACGATCGGCAGGCCGAGCCCGTGCGCGCCCAGGGTGCGGTCGATGTCGGACAGGCGGGCGCCCGCCTGCACCCGCACCGTGCGCGCGTCCGCGTCCACGACCTGAACGCGGTTCATCTTGCGCATGGACAGCACCGAACCCTGATCCGGTGGTGAGAGCTCCTCGTCCGGGCGCTCCCCACCGCGGATGATCAGCGGTTTCGTCGACTTGCGCGAATCCCGAACGGTCCGAACCACATCCGCGGTGTCGCGGGGGAGGAATTCTTCCGGGAGGGTGGAGACGGGCGTGCTCATGGCGCTACAGCTAACCATAGTCACGCGCATTGTGCTCGCGGATGGCGCGTCGTCTCAGTGAGCGGGGTCCAGACGCCGTGTGAACAGTACGTTTCCGGTTGCGTCACACAGGTTTACTGTGAGTTCGCTGGACCGGCCGTCGATGGTGACTTCGCCGAAATGCTGGTAGGCGCCGTCGAGCGGGGACGTGTTCTGGACGGGCGGGGCGTGGACGAAAACGGCCTCGGGGCCGAAGGTGCCGTCCAGCTCGTTGGGACCGAACGCGCCGGCGTTGAGGGGGCCCGAGACGAACTCCCAGAACTCGTCGAAATCGCCGACCGCCGCGCGGGCGGGCGAATAGTGGTGCGCGGCGGTGTAGTGCACGTCGGCGGTGAGCCAGACGACGTTGCGCACCCGATCGGATTTGATGGCGCGCAGCACCGCGGCGATCTCGGTTTCGCGACCCGACGGCGCGCCCGGATCGCCGTTGGCCGGACCTTCGAACGCGGTGCTCCCGTCCTTGACCGCCAGGCCGAGCGGCAGATCATTGGCGATGATCTTCCAGGTGGCGCGGGAATCCCGCAAACCCTCGATGAGCCATCGGGTCTGGGCCGCACCGAAGATCGTGCCCGCGGGACCGCGGTTCGCGCCGTTGGCGTCCTTGTAGGTGCGCATGTCGAGCACGAAGACATCCAGCAGCGGGCCGTACGAGATCTTGCGATAGAGGCGGCCGTCGGCGGCCTCCTTCGGCTCCACCGGCATCCATTCGTGGAATGCCTGCCAGGACCGGGTGGCGAGGGTGTCCATGGAGCGTTCGGTGTAGCCCTTGCCCTCGGCGATCTGCCCGCCGGGATACCAGTTGTTGACCGTCTCGTGGTCGTCCCACTGCACGAGCTGGGCGACCGCGGCGTTGAAGCGCAGGTAGTTGGCGTCGGTGAGGTTGTAGGCGTAGTTCCCGCGGAACTGGTCCAGGGTCTGGGCGACCGCGCTCTTGGCCTCGGAGACGGTGTTACGCCAGATCCGGCCGTCCGGGAGGGTCACCGATTCCGCGAGCGGGCCGTCGGCGTAGATGGCGTCACCCGAATGCAGGAACAGGTGCGGATCGCGGGCGGCCATGGCGGAGAAGATCTTCATGCCGCCCAGATCCGGATTGCTGCCGTAGCCCTGGCCCGCCACGTCGCCGGACCACAGCAGCGTGATGTCGGCGGGCGCGACGGGGGCGGTGCGGAAGACGCCGGTGACGGGCTCGGAGGTCGCGCCGTCCTCGGCTTCGAGGGTGACGCGGTAGTGCACCTGTTGTCCGGCGGGCAGTCCGTTGACGCGGATCCGGCCGGTGCCGTCGGTGGCCGGGGTCAGCAGAGCGCCCTCGAAACGTCGTGCGTCCCTGAAGGATTCGGTCGCGGCGGTTTCGACGATCAGGGTGGCGGGGCGGTCCGCGCGCGCCCAGATCAGCGCGCCGTCGGTGCGCGGGTCGCCGACCGCGACGCCGTGCGTCAGGCGCGGGCGCTCGCGCACCAGGGCCGGGCCGCCGTTGGTCGAACAGGCCGCCAGGGCGGGCGCGGTCAGCAGCCCGGCGGCGGAGGCGCGCAGCAGGGTGCGGCGGGAGAGACCGAATTCGCGTGCGGGGAAGAGCGAGGCCATGGGCCGACCATGGCGCAGCCAACGCAACATCGGCTGAACTCTGCCGTGCGGTCCGGCGAATCTTCGGCAACGGGGCGACGTGTCGTGCGCGGGTTCGGGTTCGGGCCGCCGGATATCCTTCGGCGCGCGCGGGTTCGGATCGGTAGGGTCCTACGGCGTGGACAGAGCGCAATTGACGGCCGAGATCGCGGCGGGTGCGTCGCCGGAGCTTCTCTTCTTCTGGGGGCACACCCGTACGCCCGGTCACGCCGTGGGCAAGTGGGTGCTGAGCCAGTGGTGGCCGGTCGAGTTCACCGTGGACGGGCAGAGCTACGGCAGCGCCGAGCATTTCATGATGGGGGAGAAGGCACGGCTGTTCGGCGACGAGGAGATGCGTGCGAAGGTCCTCGCGAGCGAGACGCCCGCCGACGCCAAACGGATCGGGCGCGCGGTGCGGGGATTCGATCAGGACGCGTGGGTGGCGCATCGGTACGACATCGTCCTGCGCGGCAGCATCGCCAAATTCGGGCAGCACACCGAGCTGCGCGACTTTCTGCTCGCCACCGGGGACAAGGTGCTGGTGGAAGCCGCACCGCGGGACACCATCTGGGGGATCGGCCTGGGTGCGGAGAACCCGGCCGCCGCGGATCCGGAGCAGTGGCGCGGGGAGAACCTGCTGGGCTTCGCGCTGATGGACGCGCGGTCCGCGCTCGTCTCGGCGACCTAGGCGAGCAGCGGCCCCGCGTGCGTGCGGGCGGCCAGGTCGGCGAAGACCGCGGCGGTGCGGGAGCCGGGCGCGGGGCAGTAGACGATCATGCGCTGGTCGGTGTCGGCGATGTGCAGGACCTGGCATTCGAAGTCGAGGGGGCCGAGGCCGGGATGGTCGACGCGTTTGGCGTGGCCGCGCCGGACCTCGACGTCGTGGGCGTGCCACATCTGCGCGAAACGCGATGCGGTGCCCAGCAGTTCGGTGACCAGGGCGGCCAGGGCCGGATTGCCCGGATAGCGGGCGGAGGCGGCGCGCAGGTCCGCGACGGTGGAGTGCGCGAAACCGACCATGGACTCGTCCGACCACAGCGGATGGTCGAGCGGTACGGCGAACATCCAGCGCACCATGTTGCGCTCGTGGCCGGGCACTGTGTCGAGGTCGCCGATGAACGGGACCGCCAAGGCGTTCCAGGCCAGGATCTCGTAGGTGGCGTCCACCACGTAGGCGGGGGTGCCCATGGTGTCGAGAATGACCCGGACCGATTGCGGGATGGTGCGATCGGGCCCCGCCACCGCGGGCGGATTCTCCCCGCCCACGCGGAAGAGGTATTCCCGCTCGTCGGCGGTGAGCATGAGCGCGCGGGCCACCGCGGCCAGCACCTGACGCGAGGGCTTGGCCCCGCGGGCCTGTTCCAGGCGGATGTAGTAGTCCACCGAGATGCCGGCCAGCTGAGCCACCTCCTGCCTGCGCAAACCCGTTGTGCGGCGGTTGATTCCGGTGGGCAGCCCGACATCGGCCGGGGTCAGGCGTCCCCGCCGGGTGCGCAGGAACGACGCCAGTTCGCTTCGATCGGCCATGGGTCCAGTGTCGGGCACGTCCGCCCGCGGTGGGTGGTACAACTTGGCCCTCCCGGGCGCGCGTGAGCGGTGTGAGGCTGAAACCCATGACGACAGCACTCATTACCGGGGCCAATCGCAGCATCGGTTTCGAAACCGCCCGTCAGCTCGCCGAGCGGGGGCTGACCGTGCTGGTGGGGGCCCGCGACGCCGAGCGCGGCCGGACCGCCACCGAGAAGTTGAAAGCCGAAGGCGCGCAAGCGCATTTCGTGCAGCTCGACGTGACCGACGCCGAATCCATCGCACGGGCGGCGGCGTGGATCGAGGCCGAGTTCGGATCGCTGGACGTGCTGGTCAACAACGCGGGGATCCTCGGCGGCTTCGACCTGGACGGCAAACCCTCCAACACGCGGGTGCCCACGTTCGCGCAGACCCTCGAGACCAATGTGTTCGGCGTGGTCGCGGTGACCAACGCGCTGCTGCCGCTGCTGCGCCGGGCGCCGGCCGCGCGCATCGTGAACGTCTCCAGCGAGGTCGGCTCGATCGCGGGCATGCTCGATACGCGGGGTCCGATGTGGCCGATGGTGAGCATCTCCTATCCGGTGTCGAAGGCGGCGCTCAACATGGTCACCGCCCAGTACGCCAAGGAACTCTGGGACACCCCGATCAAGGTGAACGCTGCCAACCCGGGCTACTGTGCGACCGACTTCAACGGCAACACCGGTTTTCGCACGGCCGCCCAGGGCGCCGAACCGTCGGTGTATCTGGCGACTCTGCCCGCGGACGGGCCCTCCGGGCAGTTCTGGGGCTACCTCTGGGGTGGTGACACCGAGTACGGTCTGCTGCCCTGGTGACGATTTACGTGACCGTCACCGGCGGGAAACGGACACTGTTGGTCAATTGACCAGTATTGGTGTCCGGTCGGGCATACCCTTGCGACCCGGCTCGACTCGGCGGAAGGATGCCCGTGAACATAGGCCGCAGAACAGTGCTCAGAGGTGCGGCGATGGCCGCGGCGGCGGGACTGGCCGGAGCCGCCGCGGCCCGCGCCACGCCCGGTGCGCCCGGCGCGAACCGGGACGCCGAGGTGATCGTGGTCGGCGCCGGGCTGTCCGGCCTGGCCGCGGCCAAGGCCCTGCGCGCGGCCGGGCAGCGGGTGCTGCTGCTCGAGGCGCGTGACCGCGCGGGCGGGCGCGTGTTCAACGCCACCACGCGCGGGGGCATCGCCGTCGACGGCGGGGCCGAGTTCCTCGGGCCCACCCAGGACCGCATCGCGGCGTTCGCCGCGGAGTACGGGGTGCCCACGCTGCCCACCTACAACCGGGGCGAGTCCATCTTCGCGATCAACGGTGCGCTGCACCGGGTTCCGGCCGCGGTGCCGCTGCCCATCCTGCCGGGCACGGCCGAGACGGCGCTGGCCATGGCCCGCATCGACGCCACCGCGCTCGGATTCCCGGTCGGGGAGCCGTGGCGGCATCCCGAGGCCGCGTACCTGGACTCCATCACCTGGCAGGACTGGATCGACGCCAACGCCGGAACCTACGAGGGCAAGCTGTTTCTCGCCCTGGCCCAGAGCGCACCGCTGTCGGTGCGGCCGCACGAACTCTCGGCGCTGTTCATGATGAACTACTTCGCCGCCTCCGGAAACGAGAGCAACCCCGGCACTTTCGCGCGGCTGCTCAGCGTGGAGGGCGGCGCGCAGGAGCGGTTCTTCGACGGCGGCGCGGCGCTGGTGCCGCTGCGGATGGCCGAATCCTTCTCGGACAGCATCGTTTACGGAGCGCCGGCGCGCGCCATCGAACAGCACGAGGCCGGGGCGTCGGTGATCACCGATCGGGGGACCTTCCGCGCGGCGAAGGTGGTGGTCGCCATGTCGCCCGCCATCAGCGGGCGGATCGAGTACCGGCCCGGACTGCCGAGTGAGCGCGTCGAACTGACCCGGGGCTACACCATGGGCCGGATCGCCAAGTTCCTCGCGGTCTACGAGCGGCCCTTCTGGCGCGAGGACGGGCTCTCGGGGCAGGTCGTGGGCGACGGCACGCCCATCGACGTCACCTACGAGAGCTACGGCCAGGGGCACCACATCCTCATGGGCTTCATCTCCGCCGACGCCATGGCCGACCTGGACGTACGGCCCGACCGGGACCTGGTCGAGACCGGGCTGGACAGCCTGGTGCGGTACTTCGGCCCCCGGGCCCGGTCCGAGGCCGTCGACTACGGATTCAAGAAGTGGGACAACGATCCCTACTCGTGGGGCGGGCCCACGGCCACCACGCGCCCGGGGATTCTCACCCGGTTCGGTCCCGCGCTGCGCGCCCCCGTCGGTGACATCCACTGGGCGGGCACCGAAACCGCGGACTACTGGCAGGGCTACATGGACGGGGCGATCCGCAGCGGTGAACGGGCCGCACGGGAGATCCTGGCGCTGTGATCGGCTGCGGGACGGGCGGATTCGGCGGCTGCGCGACCCCGGAGACGCGAATGCACTCCGGGCGAAGGGATTTCGCCGGGAGTGCATCGTCGCTGGGACGCGTCAGTTGACCACTTCGATGATGTCGCCCGGATTCACATGGTTGTAGAGCCGCTCGGCGCCCTCGGGCACCATGCGGATGCAGCCGTGCGACTGCTCCTCGATCGGGCCGATATGGGTGGCGATGTCACCGTTGAAGAACACGGCCCAGAGCATCTCCGCGTGGTGCATGGTGCTCCAGTGGTACTCCTTCTTGAAGGCCACGTGGAACACCCCGGGCGGGGTCTCGTAGCCGGGGCGGCCGTGCGAGATCGGCGTCGGGCCGTAGGTGACGTTGCCGTCCTCCATGAGCCACGCCTCGTTGCGCGACAGGCTCATGCAGACCCGGGCGCCCTGCGTGGTGCAGGGCGCGACCACCGGGGCCGGTGGGCTGGGAATGATCGACGGGACACCCGGAATATCGGGGCCGCCGGGCCACAGCGGTTCCGCCTGGGCGGGGGCCGCCATCAGCACGGCGGCCGACGCGATTCCGGTTAGCACCGCCGCTCGGGCGATAGGTTTACGGAAGATGGTGCCGCTCATATGTGAACCTCGCTCTTCCCGGGCGCAAGAGTGCGCGGCGGTGACCGGTGATCAGGTCACCTGGTGGTCATGCAAAGGAACTATCACCGCATCTTAAACGGGAATTGTGAGGATTCGGGCGGAATCGGCACCCTGAACAATTGGTGGGTACACCGCTCGGAACCGGCTCTGACCGGGCGGTCGGCAGCTTTGCCGAACTGTGATCGGAAATCACTCGGCGGGGTTATTTCGCTCGTGTAGAAGCAGGAGCAGATACGCCGCGACCGTTTGCGAATCGACGATTACGCCATTCGCGATCATCGTTTCCACTTCGGTCCGGGAGAACCACGCGGCGCGCATGTCCTGTTCGGAGGGCTCGCGTTCGGGTTCGCCCGCGGTCAGTCCGGTGGCCAGCACGACGTGGCCGTAGTGATTGCTGGTGCCGGGCGCCGGGGCGATCCTGCCGAGCAGTGCGAGATGCGCTGCGCGCAAACCGGTTTCCTCGCGCAGCTCCTGCCGGGCGGCGGCGATCGGATCGAAGGGCGTGCCGGGCACCGTGCCGCCGGGGAACTCCCAGCTGCGGCGGCGCAGCGGATACCTGAACTGTTCCACCAGGTGGAATCGATCGCCGTCGCGCGGAATGACGATGGCGAAGTGCGCCTTGTCGATGTAGGCGTACAGCCCGTCGCCGTCGGGTCGGCGAATGATGTCCTCGTGCAGGGTGATCCAGGGATTGGTGTAGATCTCCCGCGATGAGATGGGGTCCATCGCGCAATCCTGCCGCATCGGGTGCGCACGGCGGCGCACTCGCCTCAGGGACGCAGGCTCGCGGTGATCGATTCCGCGGCGGTGACGGTGGCCGCGGCCAGCTCGCGCAGGGCCGCGGCGGGCAGGTGGGCGTCGGGGCAGCTGACCACCGAGGCGATGACCGCGCCGGCGGGCCCGAAGATCGGGGCGGCCACCGAGACCACGGCGTTGTTCTCACCCAGTTCGTCGGGCAGGTAGTCGATGGTGATGAGTTCGGTGATCATGGCGCTGAGGCGGTGCCGCAGCGGGTCGGTGACGGGGGAGTGCCGCAGCGCGGACAGCGCCTCGAGCATGGGGGCGGAATCGTCGGCCAGGCGCTCCACTGAATAGCCGCGCGAGGCGATGGCGTCCAGCACCGTGGCCAGGCGGTCCCGATGGGCCGGGTCGGCGGCGGCGAGCCAGGCGCGCCGTTCGGATTCCGGCGCCCAGGCGATGAATTCGCGGCACACCGGGGGTGCGAAGGGTATGCGCCTGGCATGCCGGATCCAGGGCACCGAGGGTGTGCCGATGACCTCGGTGACGGCGATCGTGTCGCGCTCGCGTTCGGCGAGGAAGACCGGTACGCCCCGGTCGGCGGCCAGCGCGCGCATGGCGTCGGCGGCCGTGCGGCGCAACGGGAACGCGGCCTCGGCCCGCCGGGCCACCGACATCAGGCCCAGGCCCAGTGCGTAGTTGCCGTCCTCGTCGCGGACCGTCCAGCCCTCGGCGGTGAGCTGGGTGAGCACCGCGTGCGCGGTGGCCCGGGACATGCCGGTGGCCCGGACTATGCGGGCGAGCGAGAGCTGTTCGGCCGCATGCCGGGACAGCAGTTCGACGGTCTGCACGACGCGGCGGGTGGGCGGGGAGGGCGCGCCCGTCTCGCTCGGGCCGGCGGTAGCGGAGGCGTCCCGGGCGCCGTTCGGCGCGGCGGCGGTGCGGGCCTCGGTCACGGTGTCCTCGATTGCTGTGCGGCGGAGGGGGTTCGGTCCATTCAACAGCAGTCCCGGCGGTCGCACGCGGGGCCGGGTCCGGGTGTCGCGGTGCGAACGGCGGGCAGCCCGCGCCGGGCAATTCGGCGCGGGGTATTGACCAGTACTGGGCAACCGACCTATCGTCGGTGTCACATTATCGAACAATAGCGTCGAATATTCGACACCGCAAGTCCCGGGCACACGACGCTCCGGGCAACGGCGGGGGCCGGATCGGCGCGGCGAGTGAGTGAAGCGAATGCGCGCGGGATACGAGCTGACGCACCTGGACGCCCTGGAGGCGGAATCGGTGCACATCATTCGGGAGGTGGCCGCCACCTTCGAGCGGCCGGTACTGCTGTTCTCGGGCGGCAAGGACTCGGCGGTCATGCTGGAACTGGCGCGCCGGGCCTTCTGGCCCGCGCCGCTGCCGTTCCCGCTCATGCACATCGACACCGGCCGGAATTTCGACGAGGTGATCGACTTCCGCGATCGCACCGTCGCCCGGCTCGGGGCGCAGCTGCTGGTCGGCAGCGTGCAGGACGACATCGACGCCGGCCGGGTCACCGAGAAGGCCGGGGAGAGCCGCAATCGGCTGCAGACCGCGACCCTGCTGCGCGCCATCCGGGAGAACCGCTTCGACGCGGTCTTCGGCGGGGCGCGCCGCGACGAGGAGAAGGCCCGGGCCAAGGAGCGGGTCTTCAGCTTCCGCGACGAATACGGGGCCTGGGATCCGCGGGCGCAGCGGCCGGAAGTGTGGAACCTCTACAACGGCAGGCACAACAAAGGCGAGCACATCCGGGTGTTCCCGCTCTCGAACTGGACCGAGCTCGACATCTGGGAGTACATCGACCGCGCCGAGGTGGCGCTGCCGTCGCTGTACTACGCGCACCGGCGGCTCGTGCTCGAGCGGGACGGAATGCTGCTGGCGGACAACAGGTTCGTCACCCCCGGACCCGGCGAACCGCTGGTCGAACACAGCGTGCGTTTTCGCACCCTCGGTGACGCCGACTGCACCGGCTGCGTGGAATCGACCGCCGCCACCCCCGCCGAGGTGATCGCCGAAACCGCGGTCACCCGGCTCACCGAACGCGGCGCGACCCGCGCCGACGACCGCATCTCCGACTCCGGCATGGAGGATCGCAAGCGAGAGGGCTACTTCTGATGCGCCGCAACCTATTGCGCCTGGCCACCGCCGGCAGCGTCGACGACGGCAAGTCCACGCTCATCGGCCGCCTGCTCTACGACTCCAAGGCGCTGTTCACCGATCAGCTCGACGCCATCGAACGCGTGAGTCTCGGGCGCGGCAGTGCGCAGCCGGATCTGGCGCTGGTCACCGACGGGCTGCGCGCCGAACGCGAGCAGGGCATCACCATCGACGTCGCCTACCGCTACTTCACCACCCCGCGCAGGAAATTCGTCATCGCGGACACCCCCGGGCACGTGCAGTACACCCGCAACATGGTGACCGGCGCGTCCACCGCGGACCTGGCGCTCATCCTGGTCGACGCGCGCAAGGGCGTCTCCGAGCAGACGCGGCGGCACGCGTTCCTGTCCTCGCTGCTGGGCGTGGGGCACCTGGTGCTGTGCGTGAACAAGATGGACCTGGTCGACTGGTCCGAGGAGCGGTTCGAGGAGATCCGTTCCGAGTTCGCCGATTTCGCCACCAAACTCGACGTCGGCGACCTCAGCTTCCTGCCGGTGTCCGCGCTCACCGGCGACAACGTGGTCGAAACCTCCACGCACACACCGTGGTACGCCGGACCGCCGCTGCTGCGGCACCTCGAGGAAGTGCACATCGCCTCGGACCGCAACCTCATCGACGCGCGGCTGCCCGTGCAGTACGTCATCCGCCCGCACGGGCAGAGCGAGCGCTCCTACGCGGGCACCATCGCCGGGGGGATCTTCAAGCCCGGCGACGAGGTCGTGGTGCTGCCCTCGGGGCGCGGCAGTCACGTCAGCGAGATCTGGGGACCCGGCGGCGGCAAGATCGAGGAGGCGTACGCCGGGATGGCGGTCTCGCTCACCCTCGACGACGACATCGATGTCGGTCGCGGCGACATGCTCGCCCGGCCCGGCAATCAGCCGCATCAGGATCGTGAACTCGACGCCATGGTGTGCTGGTTCTCCGACACCACCGTGCTGCGCGCCGGGAACGACTACAGCCTGCGCACCGCCACCCAGGCCACCAAGGTGCGGGTCACCGAACTGGACTACCGGCTCGATGTGAACACCCTGCACCGTGAGACCGAAGCGGAACAGCTGGGGCTCAACGACATCGGGCGACTCACCCTGCACGGCCGCCAGCCGGTCATGTTCGACGCCTACCGGGACAATCGCGCCACCGGCAGCTTCATCCTCGTCGACGATGCCACCAATCAGACCGTGGCCGCGGGCATGATCACCGGGCGCACCCCGGGCAAGCTCGAGACCAGCAGCGACCGCGGGCACCGCACCAGCGGGCGGCGGCCGCGCCCGAACCTGGTGTGGCACAACTCCAAGGTCGATCGCGAGCAGCGGCTGAGCGCGGGGGCGACCATCTGGCTCACCGGGCTGTCCGGGTCCGGAAAGTCCACCATCGCCGTGGAATTGGAGCGCCAGCTCATCGCGTCGGGCCGGCCCGCGTACCTGCTGGACGGGGACAACCTGCGGCACGGACTGACCAGCAACCTCGGATTCACCGACGAGGATCGGCGCGAGAACATCCGGCGCGTGGCCGAGGTCGCGGCGCTGTTCGCCGACGCGGGCACCGTCGCCATCGTCTCGCTCATCAGCCCGTTCCGGGAACAGCGCCGCGACGCGCGAAAGCTGCACGACGACAAGCGATTGCCGTTCTACGAGGTCTTCGTGGACACGCCCCTGGCAGAGTGCGAACTGCGCGATCCCAAGGGCCTGTACAAGCGCGCCCGCGCCGGGGAACTGCGCGAGTTCACCGGCATCGACTCCCCGTACGAGCGGCCCGAATACGCCGAACTCACCATCACCCCGCAGGCCGGGACACCCGTCGACATCGCCCAACTGATCCGCCGCGAACTCGGCGGACTCTCCGAGAGGAATGGCTGAGGCCAGATGGCACAACCCGATATCGAGCAGGCCGAACTACCGCTGACCGAGCCGTTCCTGGCCGCGGTCGCCGAGGCCGAGAAGCTCATCGCCGCCGCGGAATTCATTCGCGACGAGCACGACCTCGCCGAGGGCTACGACTACCTGCAGGGCAGCATCGCCGCCGTGCTGCAGCTCTCGCGCGCGCACGGCACCTCGCACCCGTACTTCGTGTCCTCCACCGGTCCGTACGCCAAGATGGGCCTGGACAACCCGGACACGCTGTACTACCACGCCAATGTCGAACCGGGCGCGGAGTACCTGCTCACCGGGGTGCGCGGCAGCACCGTCGATCTGAGCTTCCAGGTCCTCAAGGGCGACTACACCGCCACCGATGTGCCGGGCGGACAGGACGCCTTCGACGATCGCCGCCTCGACATCGCCGCGGACGGCAGCTACCAGCTGCGTTTCGGGCCGCCCAAGGAGAATCCGGAGCCGAACTATTTCGTGCTCGGCGAGGGCGCGTCCATGCTCGCGGTGCGAGAGGTGTACGGGGACTGGCTGTCCGAGCGCAAGGGCACCATTCGCATCGAACGGGTCGACACCGTGGGCACCGCGCCGGTCGAGCCCGACGTGACCCAGCTGCGCAAGCGCTACCGGGCCGCCGGGCGCATGCTGCTGACCCGCGTGCACACCTGGTTCAACTTCCCCAAGTGGTTCTACCTGGATCTGCCGGTCAACACCCTGACCGAACCCCGGCTCACCCCCGGCGGATTGAGCACCCAGTACTCCTCGGTCGGGCACTACGACCTCGCCGACGACCAGGCGCTGATCATCACGGTGCCGAAATCGCAGGCGCCGTACCTGGGTTTCCAGCTCGGCAGCCGCTGGTACATCTCGCTGGACTACGTGAACCACCAGACCAGCCTCAATCACGCACAGGCGCAGGTGGATCCGGACGGGCTCGTCCGCCTGGTGGTGTCGGCGCGCAACCCCGGCATCGCCAACTGGATAGAGACCACCGGTCGCGGGCGCGGCATCCTGCAATTCCGCTGGCAGCGCGTCGACGCCCCGGTCACCCCGGATCAGGGTCCCGCGTTCGAGCTGGTGCCGTTCGACAAGGTGGCCGAACGGCTGCCGCACTTCGCACACAATCAGATCGACGACGCGGGGTGGCGCGAACGAATCGCCGCCCGTCAGCGTGGTTTCGCGGAAAGGATGCTGGGATGAGCCGGCTCGAAACAGGACTGCTCGCGGGCAAGGTCGTCGTGGTCAGCGGCGTCGGTCCGGGGCTGGGGCGGTCCATCTGCCTCGAGGCCGCCGCGGCCGGGGCCAAGGTCGTGCTCGCCGCTCGGACCGAGGCGCGGCTGAAGGAGGTCGCGGCCGAGGTCGAGGCCGCCGGCGGCGAAACCCTCAGCGTGGTCACCGATATCACCGACGCCGACGCCGTCGCGAACCTGGTGGCGCGCACGCTCGAGGCGTTCGGGCGGGTGGATGTGCTGGTGAACAACGCGTTCTCGGTGCCGTCCATGAAGCCGCTCGCACGCACCGACTACGCGCAGATCACCACCAGCCTCGATCTCACCGTGCTCGGGAACCTGCGGATGACACAGGCTTTCACCGAAGCGCTGACCGAGACCGCGGGCAACGTGGTCATGATCAACTCGGCGGTGCTGCGGCACTCCGAGCCGCGCTACGGCAGCTACAAGGTCTCCAAGTCGGCGCTGCTGGCGCTGTCGCAGACCCTGGCCACCGAGCTCGGCGAGAAGGGAATCCGCGTCAACAGCGTTGCCCCCGGCTACATTTGGACCGATCAGCTGAAGTGGTACTTCGGGGAGATCGCCAAGAAGTACGGGATCACCGAGGAACAGGTGTACCAGCAGACCGCGTCCAAGTCCGACCTCAAGCGGCTGCCGCTGCCGGACGAGATCGCGCAGACCGTCGTGTTCCTGGCCTCGCCCTGGGCCAACGCCATCACCGGCCAGACCATCGACGTGAACTGCGGCGAATACCACGTCTGACCAAGCTTTTCCGGGGTCCACGGCAGCTGCGCAAGGCTGTCGCGGACCCCGGTTCGACAAGGAGTTACCTGAATGAGCGCACGCACCACCGTCGGCACCGTCGAGGATCTGCACGCCTCGGCCACCCGGGTCTGCGGCCTCGAGGATTTCGGCGGCGACGACCACCTCGAGGGGCTCGGCGTCCTGCTGGAGTCCTACCAGCGCGACGCCGGGCTCACCGAACTCGGCTCCAAGATGAGCCGATACTTCCTGCGCGGGGCGCTCGTCGCCCGCGCGCTGAGCGAGGCGTCCTGGAAAGCCAATCCGGCCTACGCCGACACCCCGGTCCAGCGGCCGATTTTCGTGACCGGCCTGCCGCGCACCGGCACCACCGCCCTGCACCGCTTGCTCGCGGCCGACCCGCAGCATCAGGCGCTGGAGATGTGGCTCGCCGAACTGCCGCAGCCGCGCCCGCCGCGCGAGACCTGGGCCGACAACCCGATCTATCAGCGCATCGACGCCGGGTTCGCCCAGCACCGGGTCGAGAACCCGGACTTCATGGGGCTGCACTACATGAGCGCCTCCGACGTGGAGGAATGCTGGCAACTGCTGCGCCAGACGGTGAAGTCGATCTCGTACGAGACGCTGGCCTACCTGCCCACGTACTCGCAGTGGCTGCGCAAGCAGGACTGGACCGACGCCTACGCCCGGCACCGGAAGAACCTGCAGCTCATCGGACTCGGCGACAACCGCCGCTGGGTGCTCAAGAACCCCAGCCACCTGTTCGCCCTGGACGCGCTGATGGCGGCGTACCCCGACGCGCTGATCATCCAGACCCACCGCGATCCGGTCACGATCGTCGGCTCCGCGTGCAGCCTGGCCGATCACGCCGCCCGCGGCTGGTCCGACACCTTCGTCGGTGACAAGATCGGCGAGACCCAGCTCGAACTGTGGTCCCGCGGCCTGCGCGAGTTCAACACCGCCCGTGCGCGATACAACCCCGACCAGTTCCTGGACGTCCAGTTCGACGACCTGCGCGCCGACCCCCTGGGCACCGTGGACAACATCTACACCGCCTTCGGCCTGGACTTCGACGACCCGGCCCGCACCGCCATGACCTCCCTCGACGAGGAGAGCAAGAGCGGCGACCGCAAACCCACCCACAACTACTCGCTGGCCGACTACGGGCTGACCGAGGACCGGGTCCGGGCGGCGTTCGCGGAGTCCTGATCGGCCGCACCGGGTCCGGCATACGCGATGGCCGGTGACGGTCACCGCCGCGCCGGTCTCCGAACACGCGGGCCCCGAGCCGAA
>NZ_JBEXUS010000069.1:0-43028 GCF_040614455.1 Nocardia sp. NPDC005978 | reverse complement strand
CGGCAACGGGTTCGGTGGCGGGTGCCACCCGGGCGCTGTGCGGCCCGCCCACCGCCACCGAACCCGTTGCCGCACAACCACCGTCATCAACGCCTCCGCCACCGGCCTCGCGGGCCGGTGGCGGCGTGGTTCCCGCGCCCGGACTCAGCCGCGAGAGGCCAGGGCGCGCAGGAAGAAGCCCAGGTTGGCGGGGCGTTCGGCCAAGCGGCGCATGAGGTAGCCGTACCACTGGGTGCCGTAGGGGATGTACACGCGCAGCGCGTGGCCTTCGGCGGTGAGACGGCGTTGCTCGGCGTCGCGAATCCCGTAGAGCATCTGGAACTCGAAACTGCCCGGACCGCGGTGGTTCTCGGCCGCCAAGCGCAGTGCGGCCTCGACCATCGCCGGATCGTGCGAGGCGACCATGGGGTACCAGCCACCGGTCATGAGCACCTCCAGGCAGCGCTGATACGAGGCGTCCACCTCGCCCCGGCGCCGGTAGGCCACCGTCTCGGGCTCCTGATACGCACCCTTACACAGGCGGATTCGGGTGCCCGTGCTCGCCGCGTCCCGGCAATCGCGTTCGGCGGTGCGCAGATACGACTGCATCGCCACCGCCAGCCACGGGAACTCGGACCGCGCCAGCCGCACCGCGGCCAGGGTGTCCTCGGTGGTGGTGTGGTCCTCCGCGTCCACGGTCACCCACACCCGCGATTCGACGGCCTTGGCGCACAACTTGTGCAGGTTCTCCGCCGCGATGGCGGGCCCGTCGGCCGCCAGCGCCTGACCCAGCGCGGAGAGCTTGAGCGACACCTCCACCCGCGGCACCGCGTCCCCCCGCCGCGCGCCGGGGTCATCACGCTCGCCGGTCGCCGAACGCTTCGCGCTCACGTCCGAGCACGACGACTCCGAACCCCGCGCTCCCGCACCCGAACTCCGCGCACCCGAACCCGGCGCACCCACGTCCGAACCGGCCGATTCCGCACCGGACCCCGCCGGACGCGCGCGTACCGGGGGCGAGGTGGTCGGCCCGCCCGCCGCGACGGGCACTTCCCGATCCAGCTCGGCGAGCAGGTCGATGAGCGAAACGTATTCCGCCACGGCCGCATCGGCGACCGACCGGTCCTCGGTGTACTCCCCGAGGAAGTCCACGCTGACCGACCGCCCGCTCGCGAGCAGCTCGCGCACCACGGGCGCGAGCTCGGCCCGCGTCTCCCCCGCCACGAAACGCCGCACCACGGCCGCGGTCGCGGGTGTCGTGGTCACCGCCTTCTTCAGCCGGGCCGAGTTGGCCGCGGCCAGGATCGCCGGACGCAGCGGGTTCATCGCACGCCCCCGTCCAGCCCGGTCGCCGAGTGCGGAACACACCTCGCCCGGTGCCGGTGCGAGCGAACACGATCCCGCGGCGACCCCGGCACCCGGCCGCCGGGGACCACGGGGCACAGAGCGCTACGCCGTTGCGAGCGTCCGGGATTCGTCGGCGGTTCCGCCCACGTGACATCGCCGAGACCGAACCCGGCCTCGTTACGGCGTCGCGAACGGACGGGTTCCAGCAGATCCCCCGGCCGCTCCCGCTCGGCGAGCGCGGGCGGCGCCTCCGGCGGTGGCTGCGCGCAACCGCGGTGCACCGGCCGCCGCCGGCCGGTGCTCCCGGCGCGCATCAGGTGCGGCCCATCTAGGCGTTGCGAACGGCTGCAATTCATCACGCCTCCATGTGCGGGTACCGGTAATCGGTGGGTGGGACGAAGGTTTCCTTGATCGTGCGCGGAGCGACCCAGCGCAGCAGGTTGAGCGGGGAGCCGGCCTTGTCGTCGGTGCCGGAGGCGCGGGCGCCGCCGAACGGCTGCTGCCCGACCACCGCGCCGGTGGGCTTGTCGTTGACGTAGAAGTTGCCCGCGGCGAATCGCAGTGCGGCCGAGGCCTGTTCGACCGCAGACCGATCGCGGGCGAAGATCGCGCCGGTCAGCGCGTAGGGCGAGGTGCCGTCCACCATGTCGAGCACGTCGGTGAAGCCGTCGGGCGTGCTGTCGTCGTACACGTACACCGACAGGATCGGCCCGAAGTACTCCGTGGCGAAGGACTCGTCACCCGGATCGTCGCTGAGCAGCACCGTCGGGCGGACGAAGAAGCCGTCGGAGGCGTCGTGCGCACCGCCCGCCGCGATCTCGACCCCGGCGCCGCGCGCCCGTTCGATGGCGGCGGCGCACTTGTCGTAGGACCGCCGATCGATCACCGCCCCACCGAAATTCGACAGGTCCGCGACATCGCCGTAGGTGAGCTCGTCGACCTGGGTAAGGAAATCCTGCCCCATCTGCCGCCACACCGACCGGGCGATGTAGGCGCGCGAGGCGGCCGAGCACTTCTGCCCCTGGTATTCGAACGCGCCACGAATCATGGCCGTGCGCAGGGCATCCGGATCGGCGGAGGAGTGCGCGACGATGAAGTCCTTGCCGCCCGTCTCCCCCACGATGCGCGGGTAGCCGTGATAGCGGCCGATATTCGCGCCCACCTGCTGCCACAGGTGCTGGAAGGTCGTGGTGGAGCCGGTGAAATGGATTCCGGCCAGGCGCGGATCGGCCAGCGCGACATCGGAGACCTTGAACCCGCTACCGGTGACCAGGTTGATGACGCCGGGCGGCAGTCCGGCCGCTTCGAGCAGTTGCAGGGTGTAGTAGGCCGAAAGCGTCTGGGTGGGAGAAGGTTTCCACACCACGGTGTTACCCATCAGCGCCGGTGCGGTGGGCAGGTTGCCGGCGATGGCGGTGAAGTTGAAGGGCGTGATGGCGTACACGAACCCCTCCAGGGGCCGGTAGTCCATCCGGTTCCACACCCCGGCCGAGGAGACGGGCTGCTCGGCCATGATCTCGCGCGCGAACGCGACGTTGAACCGCCAGAAGTCCACCAGCTCGCACGGTGCGTCGATCTCGGCCTGCTGCACCGTTTTCGACTGCCCGAGCATGGTGGCCGCGGCGATCGTCTCGCGCCACGGCCCGGCCAGCAGATCGGCCGCGCGCAGCAGCACCGCGGCGCGTTCGTCGAACGGGAGGGCCCGCCAGGCCGGGGCCGCGGCGAGGGCCGCGTCCACGGCCGAGCGGGCCTCGTCGTGGGTGGTCTCGGTGTACGTGCCGAGCACATGCCGGTGTCGATGCGGCATGACTATCTCGGCCGGCGCACCGGTTCCGGGTTGATGTTTGCCACCGATCACCAGCGGCACATCGACTGATCCTGCGGAGATTTCGGCGAGCCTGCCCGTCAGCAGTTCACGTTCACGACTACCCGGCGCGTAGGTGTGCACCGGTTCGTTTGCGGGAGCAGGGACAACCGTGACAGCGTCCATATCCCAGGCTAACGCGGGCAAGACCACCGACGCGCCGGACACGCACCGAAATTCTTCCGGCTAACCCAGATCGTTAGCGATGATGTTCTCGATATTCCGTTCCGCGAGCGCGGTAATGGTGACGAACGGGTTGACCGTGGTCATGCCCGGAATCAGCGATCCGTCGATGACGTACAGCCCCTGATACTGGGTGAGCCGCCCGTAGTTGTCGGTGCTCTGGTTGAGCACGCAGCCGCCGAGCGGGTGGTACGTGATGTCGTCGCCCCAGGTCTTGGTGGGGCCGAACAGGTCGGTGCGGTAGATCGTCCCCTCCTTCTTGTTGATCTTGTCGAAGATCCGCTTGGCCGCGTCGATGCTCGGCTGATTCCACGACGTCTGCCAGTTCAGGTCCACCCCGCCGGAGCCGGAGTTGTAGGTGAACCTGCCGCGGTTGGTGTTCTTGGTGATCGCGAGGTAGAGACTCGCGAAGGTCTCGAGCCCCGCCGGGAACGGCGACACCTCGGCGAACGCCGGGCCGCCGCTGTCGGCCCAGTTGTCGATGCCGAGCGTGGGAATGGTGGCCTGATTCGAGCCGGTGGCGTCCCAGGCGTGGTTCTGCCGCGCGACCATGACGTTGCCGTTGTGGCCCCAGCCCGACCCGACGGAATCGGGCAGGTTCCCCAGCTTGCCGGTCGCCTTCATGGCCACCAGCAGCTTGCTGGTGCCGACGCTGCCGGCCGCGAAGAACACCTTCTGCGCCACAACGGATTTGGTCGCCACGGTATTGCCACTCGTGTCGATCTGCTTCATCTCGACCTTGTAGCCGCCCTCGGCCGGGGAGACGGCGGTGACCACGTGCATGGGGGTGATGCCCACCTTGCCGGTGCCGACGGCCTGCGCCAGGTAGGTCTTGTCGAGCGACTTCTTGCCGTAGTTGTTGCCGTAGATGACCTCGCCGCCGAGCGCGGACTTGGTGACGGACCCGGACTCCTCCTGCTTCATGTAGTTGAAGTCGTAGACGTTGGGCACGAAGGTGGTCGCGAACCCGGAGCGGTCGGCCTGCTTGCGGCCGATGCGGGCGTACTTGTACCAGTCGGTGCTGTCGAACCAGGACTGGTCGATGTTGTTGACCCCCAGCGCCGCGTTGGCGCGCGGGTAGTAGGTGCCGTACATCTCCCCGGCGTCCACCGAGGGCAGGATGCTCCCGAAGTACTCCTGCTTGGGCGTCACGGCCATGCCGCCGTTGACGAGCGAGCCGCCGCCGACGCCGCGGCCCTGGTACACCCGAATCCCGCTGAAGCGCTCCGAATCCAGAATGCCGGTGTAGCGGCTGATCGACTTGTTGATCGACGCGCCCATGATGTGGCTGACCGGCTGATCGGTCTTGTCGCGCAGCCAGGACGACCGCCCGTCCGGCTTGAGCAGGGTGCAGAAGACCTTGCCGTCGGACCCGGGCTGCGTCCACGACATGCCCATCTCCACGATGGCGACATCGATCCCGGCCTGCGCGAGCCGCAGGGCGGCGACCGCGCCGCCGTACCCGGAGCCGATCACCAGCGCGGGCACCTTGTCGCCGTCAGTGAGCGGCTTGGTGGGCAGCGCCCGCGCGGGCGTCTTGGCCGCCAGCATCCCGGCCGACGCGGCCCCAAGAATGACACCTGTTGCAGCTAGGAATCGGCGGCGGCCCATACCGCCACCGCTGCCATATTGGCTGCTACCAGTGTTCTCATAAACAAAACCACGCATGAACCGGCTCCTCATCGAGACTCAGATGAGAACCTGTTATAGGGATTGCGAAGTACCGCCGTGTCACTTTTCGAGAAAACTGAACATATCTATCGGCGAGTCGCCAAAGCGTGTCGTTCATGACGGTGGCTAACAAAACGAGCCTTGCATACGAAATCTCGTCATCTCGAGTGCGAAATCCCGGAACATCGCGTGCGAAATCTCGGCACGACCGCCGGCGAGCAGACCGCGGAACACGGCGATTCCGGTGTGCGACAACAGAAAAGGCCGCGAGCTGTGCTCGCGGCCTTTCATGTACTGCGACCCTGACGGGACTCGAACCCGCGACCTCCGCCGTGACAGGGCGGCGCGCTAACCAACTGCGCCACAGGGCCTTACTCGAAGCGGGCCATCCGGCCCGGCGACGTCGCAAACAGTATCACGCACCGGACGCCGACATGAAATCAGCTGGTCAAGCGAGTGAACTAGCTCAGCAATCGATCGGCGGCGGTGGCGATGCGCTCGTCCGTGGCGGTCAGCGCGATCCGGACATGCTGTGCCCCACGGGGTCCGTAGAACTCACCCGGAGCGGCCAGGATGCCGCGTTCGGCCAGCCAGTCCAGCGTGGTGCGGCCCGGCTCGCCGCGAGTCGACCACAGGTACAGCCCGGCCTCGGAATCGTCGATCCGGAAACCGGCGTCCTGCAACGCCTTTCGCAGCACGTCGCGGCGGACCCGGTAGCGCTCGCGCTGAATCGCCTCGTGATTGTCGTCGCTCAGGGCGGCGGTCATCGCCGCCTGGATCGGGAACGGCAGCATCAGGCCCGAGTGCTTGCGCACCTCGAGCAGCTCGGCCACCAGCGCCGGATCACCGGTCACGAAGCCCGCGCGGTAACTCGCGAGATTCGAAGTCTTGGAAAGGGAATGGATCGCCAGCAGCCCGGTGTGATCACCGTCGCTCACCTCCGGATCCAGGATCGAGATCGCGCGGCCCTCCCAGGGCAGCCCGAGGTAGCACTCGTCCGAGGCCAGGATCGCGCCGCGCTCGCGCGCGAACTCGACCACCTTGCGCAGGTGCTCGACCCCGAGCACCTTGCCGGTCGGATTCGACGGCGAGTTCAGGAAGATCAGCGCCGGGGACTCGGGGCCGAGCTGGGTGACACCGTCCGCGCGCAGGATCCGCGAACCGGACAGCAGCGCACCCACCTCGTAGGTCGGGTACGCGACCTCCGGGATCACCACCAGATCGCCGGCACCCAGGCCGAGCGTGCGCGGCAGACCGGCGATCAGCTCCTTGGTGCCGATCACCGGCAGCACCGCGTCCGCGCCGATGCCCGTGATGCCGAAACGCCGTTTCAGCGCCGCCACAACGGCTTCCCGCAATTCCGGGGTGCCGTGCGTGGTCGGATAGCCCGGTACCGCCGCGACCGAGGTCAGCGCCCGCTGGATCAGCGGATCGACCGGATCGACGGGGGTGCCGACGGACAGATCCACGATGCCGTCCGGGTGCGAAGCGGCCTTCGCCTTCACCGAAGCGATGGTGTCCCAGGGGAAATCGGGTAGTAGCGCACTGACCCGGCCACGCGTGCTCAACGTTTTGCCTACTCCGCGGCCATGGGCGGTAGCGCGGCGATGAACGGCGGGTCGT
Source organism: Nocardia sp. NPDC005978 (assembly GCF_040614455.1). Classification (NCBI taxonomy): domain Bacteria; kingdom Bacillati; phylum Actinomycetota; class Actinomycetes; order Mycobacteriales; family Nocardiaceae; genus Nocardia; species Nocardia sp. NPDC005978. The sequence goes on along the minus strand of NZ_JBEXUS010000069.1, from coordinate 36,361 downwards.
AGTCGACCTTGCCGACCTTGGTCGCGCCGCCGGGCGACCCCAGATCGTCGAAGAACTCGACGTTGGCGTTGACGTAACCGCTCCACTGATCCGGGGTGTCGTCCTCGTAGAAGATCGCCTCCACCGGACAGACCGGCTCACACGCACCACAGTCCACGCACTCGTCCGGTTGGATGTACAGCATGCGACCACCCTCGTAGATGCAATCCACGGGGCATTCCTCGATGCACGCCTTGTCCTTCACGTCAACGCACGGTTCAGCGATGATGTACGGCACTGCCGCTCTCCTAGTCTGTCCTCACACCCTGCGGGATAGTCCGCCCCGCGAAACAGTATCCCGGCGCTGTAACAATACTCCTGGTCAGCCAACCCTAACTTCACCCTCCGCGACGCTGCGGATGGTTCGTGGCGCTCACGACCCGGGACCTCGCCGTCCCGCACCGCCGCGCCCGGGCCCGGCGGGAGCCCCGAACCCGGCGCGGTGCGGGAAAACGGCTGTTCACCGTCGTCCACGGGCGCCGGGCGGGTCTCCCCTCAGCCTAGCGCCAGCGAGGATTTCACCGAAGTGTGCTGCGGCACACCGTAGGTGGTGGTGCGCTGGCGGACCGGGCGGCCGATGCCGGTGGCGATGTCGGTCAATTCCTCGACCGTTTTGGCGGAACCGTGTTCGGAACCGGCCATGCGGGAGATGGTCTCCTCCATGAGCGTTCCGCCCAGGTCGTTGGCGCCGCCGTTCAGCATCAACCGGGTGCCCGCCGTGCCGAGTTTCACCCAGCTGGTCTGAATGTTGTGGATCCGCCCGTGCAGCATGATGCGCGCCAGCGCGTGCGCGGCCCGGTTGTCGCGCACGGTCGGACCCGGGCGCGAGGCTCCCGCCAGGTACAACGGCGCACTCTGGTGCACGAAGGGCAGCAGCACGAATTCGGTGAAACCGCCCGTCTCGTCCTGGATTCCGCGCAGCACCCGCAGGTGCCCGACCCAATGCTTGGGATTGTCGACGTGCCCGTACATCATGGTCGAGCTCGACCGGATGCCGAGTTTGTGCGCGGTGGTGATGACCTCGATCCAGGCCGAGGTGGGCAGCTTGCCCTTGGTCAGCACCCAGCGCACCTCGTCGTCGAGGATCTCCGCCGCGGTGCCCGGGATGGTGTCCAGCCCGGCCTCTTTCAGCGCCGAGAGCCAGTCGTGAATGCTCTGCCCGCCGCGCGAAGCCCCGTTGACAACCTCCATGGGGCTGAAGGCGTGCACGTGCATGTCCGGCACCCGCGCCTTGATGGCCCGCACCAGGTCCGCGTACCCGGTGACCGGCAGCTCCGGATCGATGCCGCCCTGCATGCAGATCTCGGTCGCGCCCTCGACGTGCGCCTCCCAGGCCCGGTCCGCGACCTCGGACGCGCTCAGGGTGAAGGCGTCGGCGTCACCCTTGCGCTGGGCGAACGCGCAGAACCGGCAGCCGGTGTAGCAGATGTTGGTGAAGTTGATATTGCGGTTCACGATGTAGGTGACGTCGTCGCCCACGGTGTCGCGGCGCAGCTGATCGGCGAGCGCGGTGATCGCCTCCAGCGCCGGGCCGTCCGCGGTGGCCAGGGCCAGGTACTGATCGTCGGTGAGCCCGGCCGGATCCTTCTCCGCGGCGTGCAATGCGGCCAGCACGTCCGAGTCGAAGCGCTCGGGGGCGGCGACCGCGAGCTCCCTGACCTGTTCGCGAATGGTCTCCCAGTCGCCGAACGCGCCGAGCCCGTCGTTGCCGAGCGCGGAATCGCTGCGGGACTCGGTGTTGCGGCCCTCGGAGTCGATGGCGGTATTGAGATCGACCCGGCCCACCGACTCCCAGTCGTGGTCCGGCTCCTGCCAGGGCAGGCCGGTGGGATTGACGGTGCGCGCCAGGCCGGTCACCGGATCGGCCAGCGCCGCCACGTGCCGCGAGACCCGCGGATCGATCCACGGGTGGCCCGCCAGCACGTATTTCGGGTGCGCGGTGAGACGTTCGGTGAGCACGAAGCCGGCGTCCGCGGTGACCTGGGCCAGGGTGTCCAGATTCGGCCAGGGGCGTTCGGGATTCACGTGATCGGGGGTGAGCGGGGAGACCCCGCCCCAGTCGTCGATGCCCGCGTCCAGCAGGGCGCGGCATTCGTCGAGCGCGACCAGGTTCGGCGGGGCCTGGATGCGCATCTTCGGGCCGAGCAGCAGCCGGGACACCGCGATGGCGGCGCGGAATTCCTCGAGATCGGCGTCGGGGGTGTTGCGCATGGCGGTGTCGTGTTTGGCCAGGAAGTTCTGCACGATCACCTCCTGCACGTGACCGAAAGCCTTGTGCGACTTGCGAATCGTCATGATCGATTCGGCGCGCTCGACCAGGTTCTCGCCGATGCCGATCAGAATGCCGGTGGTGAAGGGGACCGAGAGCCGACCGGCGTCGGTCAGCGCGCGCAGGCGCACCGCCGGATCCTTGTCGGGGCTGCCGTAGTGCGCCTGACCGGGTTCGGTGAACAGGCGGGTGGAGGTGGTCTCGAGCATCATGCCCATGGACGGGGCTACCGGCTTGAGGCGGGACAGTTCGGCCCACGTCATCACGCCCGGATTGAGGTGCGGCAGTAGGCCGGTCTCCTCGAGCACCCGGATGGACATGGCGCGCACGTAGTCCAGGGTGGAGTCGTACCCGCGCTCGTCGAGCCACTGGCGCGCCTCCGGCCAGCGTTCCTCCGGGCGGTCACCGAGGGTGAAAAGCGCTTCCTTGCAACCGAGTTCGGCGCCCTGGCGGGCGATCTCGAGCACCTCGTCGGGTTCGAGGTACATGCCGCGGCCCTGGGCGCGCAGCTTTCCGGGCACGGTGACGAAGGTGCAGTAGTGGCACTTGTCCCGGCACAGATGGGTGAGCGGGATGAAAACCTTGCGCGAGTACGTGATCGGGAGGGTCTCCCCCGCGTAGCCGGTCTCGCGCAGGCCGGCGTCGCGCACCCGCGCCGCCGAGGTACACAGATCCACCAGGTCGGCGTCGCGCGCCTGCAGCAGCACCACCGCCTCGTCGAGGTTGAGGGTGGCCCCGTCACGGGCACGCCGCAGTGCCCGGCGCATGCCCGCGGGGCTGGGCGCCGGTGCGGGCAGATTCGGGTTCGGTAGATCCGTCACGTCTTCGATCATGCGCCATCCATCCGACTGATCCGACTCGGGTGCCATAGAAGCTGGCAACCGGTGGTACCGGCACGCTATTCCGTCGCGAGCCCGGCGATATTCTGACCCACCCGGTACCGAACGGCGCGGCGTGACGAGCCGAACGGTACAAAACCTTGCCAGGCTTGACCTGCTCTTCTATGGTGTCCGGCACGATTAATCGTATCTATCGATGCGAATATTCGCATTCAGGCTCATACGCAGGGCTCGGGCAGTGTCGCCCGGGGACGACGAAACGGGGAATCCGTGTTCGAGAGACTTGGCCGCGCGACGGCGATCATGGCGGCCGGCGCGACGCTGGCACTGACCATCGCCACCGGTTCGGCCGGAGCGGCATTCGGGCCGCTACCCCCGGCCAATCCTTATCTGGGCCCGCTGGGCACCGCGACCATGCACGGCGACGCCGCATCCTCGGACGCCACGCCGTTCCCCGGGCCGGGCGCGGTGACCGTGCGCGCGGACTTCCACGAACTCGCCGCCGCCTGCCCGACCATCCTGCAGGGCGCGGACGGCATCCCACAGGCGCTGTGCACCAAGATGATCGACCGCGCGCCGACGGTGTTCCTGCTCGATCCCGCCAACGGCGACACCCTGGCCTCGCTCGATCTCGCCAAGGGCAGCCTGCTCGGCGGCGTCTACGCCTACCTGGACGAGCGGGACCGCATGGTCACCGTCGACGGCAGCGGGGATCTGCTGCGCATCGGGCACCAGCGCGGGGCCGACGGCAAGTGGAAGCTCTCGATCGATTCCAGAAGCAATGTGTCCCAGGCGGTTACCGCGCACTGCGGCGGCGGATCCTGCGACGCGGTGAGTTCGGTGATGCCGGACTACGACGGGCGCGTCTGGTTCGCGACCGACAACGCCGCCGCCGGATTCGTGGATCCGGCCACCGGCGCGGCCAAGGCCATCCTGCTCGGACCGGGTGAATCGGTGGCCAACAGCATCTCCAGCGCGCCCGAGGGCGTGGCCATCGCCACCTCGCACGCGCTGTACCTGGTGGACGCCGACGCCGCCGGCAACCCGCGGGTGCTGTGGCGGCAGGCCTACGACCGCGGTCCGGCGCGCAAGCCCGGCCAGCTCAGCTGGGGCTCCGGCGCGACCCCGACCTTCTTCGGGCCCGGCAGCGGCACCGAGTATCTGGCGATCACCGACAACGCCGCGAACAAGGAGAACCTGCTCGTCTTCGACACGGTCACCGGCGCGACCGTGTGCTCGGTCCCGGCCATCAACGGCACCGAGAACTCCCCCGTCGCGACGGGCAACAGCGTCTTCGTCGCGAGCACCTACGGCTACCCGTACCCGCAGCTGCCCGCCAACGCCGGGCCGAGTCAGCCCGAGAGCGCGGCCTTCACCGGTGGCATGACCCGCATCGACGTCACCGGCTCGGGCTGCTCGGTGGTGTGGACGATCGACGTGCCCTCCGCCGCGGTCCCCCGTCTCTCGGTCGCCGACGGCAAGATCTACACGATCGCCCGGCGCGGCCCGTTCGGCTCGGGCAGCGGCGGCTCCGGCAGCACCGGCACCGGCAGCGGCGGCGGCTCCGGCAGCACCGGCACCGGCAGCGGCGGCGGTTCCGGCAGCGCGGGCGCGGTGACCGACTCCTACGCGTACACGGTGATCGACGCCGCGACCGGCAAGGTCGACACCGAACAGCGGGTGGGCGCGAGCATCATTCACGACACCCTGCAGATGGTCGGCACGATCGCCCCGGGACAGGTGCAGTACCAGGGCACCCTGAGCGGGTTCTTCCGGATCACCGCCCGCTGAGCCCGAAGGTCGCCGCCCCGGGGCGAACATCGCTCCGGCGCGGCCCGGATCGATGGGCGGGCGGCCACCGCGGTCCCGTGCGGCTGGGCGGGCGTCGGCATGTTCACCGCCGGGGCACGGCCGTACCGGTGAACAGGCCGGCCCGAACCCGCCGTTCGCGGCGATCGAGTCGAAGTCACCCAGCGGCGTTGCGCCACGGCAGATCACCCGGTCTGCGTGAGCGAACGTCCGGCACGTTCACCCCCGGGACACAGCCGTACCGGTGAACAGGCCGGCCCGAACCCGCCGTTCGCGGCGACCGGGTCGAGATCGCCCAGTGGCGTTGCGGCGCGGCAGGTCCCCGGGACGGGCGGCGGTGAACCGGGCAGCGCGGCCACGACGGGCCGAGGCACACCCGGCGCCGATCCGATCGCGGGATGCCGGCCGGGGATCCGGACGCCGGCCCGCGGGCTAGCTCGGGACGCCCAGGTGGCGGAGTTTGTCGGGGTTGCGGACCGCGTAGACGCCGTGGATCCGGGCGGTGGCGGGGTCGATGTCGAGGACGACGACCGAGTGGGGAATGCCGTCCTCCAGCAGGATGACGGCGGGATCGGTTCCTACCCAGTGGAATTCGATCGCGTGGGAGTTGGCGATGCCGGACATCGCCGCGCCGGTGATCACCCGGACGATGTGCTGCGCGCCGTGGATGGGGTGGCGGGCGGCACTGACCTTGCCGCCGCCGTCGGACCAGAGGGTCGCGTCGGGGGCGAGCAGGGACAGCAGGGCGGTCAGGTCGCCGCCGAGCTGGGCGGCCAGGAACCGCTCGGTCACCGCGCGCTGCGTGCCGGGGTCGGCGCGGTAGCGCGGGCGGCGGTCGTGCACGTGCACCCGGGCGCGGTGCGCGGTCTGGCGGACCGCGGCGCTGTCGCGGCCGAGGATCTCGGCGATCTCGGTGTGCGGATAGCCGAACACCTCGTGCAACACGAAGACCGCGCGCTCGAGCGGGGTCAGGGATTCGAGTAGCACGAGCATTGCGGTGGACACCGATTCGGCGCGCAGCGCGGCGTCGGCGGCGTCGGCGCTGTCCCGGACTTCCGGGGTGTCGGTGACCAGGGGCTCGGGTAGCCAAGGGCCGACGTAGGTTTCGCGGCGGCGCGAGGCGGCCTGCCGCCGCGCCAGGGCGTTGTTCGCCGCGACCCGCACCAGGTAGGCGCGGGGACTGGTGATCGGCGGGGCGCCGGGCCGGGTGCGCCCGACCCAGGCGAGCCAGATGTCCTGCAGCGCGTCCTCGGTGTCCGCGACACTGCCCAGCATGTTGTAGACCAGCGAGAACAGCAGCCGCCGATGCTCGGCGAAGGTCGCGGTCGCGGCGTCGTCGGCGCGGGCGGTCATGGTGCACTCCTCTACTGCGGCGAGCCCAGTCTGCCCCGCCGCCGCGGGCGGACGCCGACCACGTCGTCCGGCCGGCCACCGCGGTCCGGACCGGACCACAGCCGATCCGGCGACCACCCGTGCCCGATGGTGATCACCCCCGCAGGCCGAAGCCGTTGTGGCGCGGCTGGTCCCGGGTCGGCAAGATCGCCGGCCCGGCCGGCGCAACGTCGATCCGGGTCGGCACCGCACCGAGCCGCGCCGGGCCGGAGCGTGATGGTGGTCCCCGGTCCGTGGTCTGTGGGCCGTGGGCCGGTGCGCGCGTTCACGACCGCGAGCCACCGGGCGCGGATGTGATCTGCGTCTCTCCGCATCACAACCGCGGGTCCGGGTCGCTCGGGGTTGGTGAGTGGACGAAAAGGCGTCCGCCGCAACCCGAGAGGACACCGCCGGTGCGCTCACCTGCCGAATCACCCGCGCTGCTGGCCACGCGCCGCGGCAAACTCGTACTCGCGCTGCTGTGCACGATCGCCTTCCTCGACTTCGTCGACGGGTCGATCGTCAACGTCGCCCTGCCCGCCATGCAACGCGACCTCGGCCTGGACGTGTCCACGCTGCAATGGGTCACCAGCGGATACATGCTCACCTACGGCGGGCTCATGCTGCTGGGCGGGCGGCTCGCCGACCTGCTGGGCCGCCGCCGCGTCCTGCTGGCCGGCACCGTCCTGCTCGGCGTCTCGGCCGCCGTGGGCGGACTCGCGCACGGCAGCGAACTGCTGATCGGGGCGCGGCTCGCGCAGGGCGTCGGCGCGGCGCTCATGCTCCCGGCCGCGCTCTCGACGCTCACCACCACGTTTCGCGAGGGACCGGACCGCGACATCGCGCTCAGCGTCTGGGGCGGCGCGGCCGGATTGGCCTCGGCCGCGGGGGTTCTGCTCGGCGGCGCGCTCACCCAGGGGCCCGGCTGGCGCTGGGTGTTCTACGTCAATACCCCGGTATGCCTGCTGGTGCTGATCGCGGTGCCCGCCCTGCTGCCCGACGACCGCCGCGACGGCCCCCGCGGCGGCTTCGATGTGCTCGGCACCGCGCTGGCGACCTCCGGTCTCATGCTGCTGGTCTACGGCCTGGTCCAGGCGCCCGAATACGGCTGGGACGACGCGCGCACCCTCGCCCTGCTCGGCGCGGCCCTCGTGCTGCTGATCGCCTTCGTGGTCAACGAGTCTCGCACCCGCGACCCGCTGGTCCCGCTGTCGATCTTCCGCATCCGGGGGCTGGCGGCGGCGAACCTCACCTACCTGACCATCGCCGCCGGCATGCTCGCGATGTTCTTCGTGCTGACCCTGTACCTGCAGTCGGTGCTCGGCTACACCGAACTCGAGACCGGCGTCGCCTACCTCCCGTTCAGCCTCTGCCTGGCCGCGGCGGCCGGGGTCACCCAGAAACTGCTCGCCCGCACCGGAACCCGGCCGCTGATCGTCGGCGGCTCGGTGCTGATGGGCGCGGGCCTGATCTGGCTGTCCCGCATCCCGGTCGACGGATCCTTCGCCGCCGACGTCCTGCCCGGCATGCTGATCATGGCCTTCGGCGCGGGCGCGGTGTTCGTGGCCACGACCGCCGCCGCCAACGCGGGCGTGCCCCCGGAGCAGGCCGGGCTCGCCGCCGCCCTGCTCAACACCGCGCAGCAGATCGGCGGCGCGCTGGGCATCGCGATCCTGACCGCGGTCGCCACCGCCCGCACCGCCGACCGGATCGCGGCCGGTGAATCGGCCGCCGCCGCCATGACCTCCGGCTTCCGGCTGGCGCTGCTGCTCGGCGGCCTCATCGCCCTCGCGGCCGCGCTGATCGCGACGCGGACCGCCGACTCTCGCGGTGAACAGGGCGAACCCGTGCGGGCCACGACCGGGTAGGGCGGCCCGGGCCGGGGGCGGAGGACCGAGCGGCCGGTATCTACCGCGCTCAGGGCGCGAATCGTGCAAGCATGGCAGGCATGCCCGAGCCCACCGCCCCCGGCGGCATGTCGACCGCCCCAGGCGGCATTCTGGTGGACCCCGCCTGGCGGCCCAGTCCCCGCGCCAAACTGCTGTGGGCGCTGAGCGCGACCCTGTCGTGGGTGTTCCCCATCCTGGCCGTCCTGGTGTGGATGCTGCTGGATCCGCACAGACGCACGATCCAGCTCATCCTGCTCGGAATCATGGTCGCGGCAACGATATTCAACATCGCCGTCGTGCCCTGGTGGCGCTACGCGGTGCATCGGTGGGAGATCACCGACGAGGCCGTCTACACCCGCACCGGCTGGTTCACCCAGGAAAGCCGGGTCGCGCCCATCACCCGCGTGCAGACGGTCGACACCTACCGCGGCCCGCTCGAACGCCTGCTGGGCCTGGCCACCGTCACCGTCACCACGGCCTCCTCCGCCGGCGCGGTCCACATCAGCGCCCTGGAACTGGCCGACGCCCGCAACACGGTCACCCGGCTGACCGAGATCGCCGCTCGCCACCGGGGCGACGCGACATGACCGGCACCCCCGGCCCCGCCGACCACCCCGGCTCGGCGGAGCCCCCCGCCGCCGCGGGACTGCCGGATCCCGCACCCGCACCGAGCGGCACGACGGCCGCCGACCTCCCCGGTGCCGCGCCCGGTGACCATCCCGGCGCCCGCGGCTCGACCCCGGAAGCGGGCACGCCCGGCCGGGTATCCGCTCCGGGCCTCGGCAAGCCCGGCGATGCGGCCGCGCCGTGGGATCACCTCGGGCCCGCCGGCGCGGCTGTGCCGGGAGGCCCTGCCGCGCCGGGCAACTCCGGCGGACAGGGTGATTCGGTGCGGCCCGATGGCTTCGCCGGGGGCGGCATCGCGGGCGGGGTGGGAGCGGAGAGCTGGGAGCGGCTGGATCGGCGAATGCTGCTGGTGCATCCGGTCACCGAGTTGATCCGGTTCATTCCGGTGCTGCTGGCCTCGATGATCGCGGGGGCGCGGGCCGACAGCCCGGTGTGGAGCCTCATGGTCGTCGGGGCGATCGTCGTGCTGGCGGTGACGCGGTGGTTCACCACCACGTACCGGATCACGCCGGACAATGTCGAACTGCGCACGGGATTGATTCAGCGCAAACGGCTTTCGGTGCCGCGCAACCGGGTGCGATCGGTGGACGTGGAAGCAGACCTGCTGCATCGCGCGCTGGGGCTGGCGGTGCTGTCCATCGGAACAGGGCAGCAGGCCGAGCGCGGGGACCAGTTCAAACTCGACTCGCTGGACGCGAAAATCGTGCCGCAACTGCGCACCGCGCTGCTGGCGCACACCCGGGGGGCTGCGGAAAACCCGGCGGCCGAACAGCTTCCGAGCGCGGACGCGGGCGCGCCGGCACCGTCGACCGCCCCCGAGACCCCCGCGCAGCCCACCCGCGCACCGGTGGAAATCGCGCACTGGCAACGCGAATGGGTGCGCTACGCACCGCTCTCGCTCACCGGTTTCGCCATCATCGCGCCCATCGTCGGCTTGGCGTTCCAGTACGGGATCGCGGGCGTCATCTTCGACTCCGACGCGGTGCAGGGCGTGGAAGACGGTGGCGTGCAGATCATCGCGCTCGCGGTGACCGCCCTGATCATCGCGCTGGTGCTGATCGTCAGCCTCGCCGCCTGCGCCCGCTACCTGGCCACCTACCACGACCTGCGCGTGGTCGACGACGGCGCGACCCTGCACATCCGCCACGGCCTGTTCACCACCCGACAGATCACCCTCGACCTGGCCCGCCTGCGCGGCGCGACGGTGAACGAACCGCTGCTGCTGCGCTGGGCGGGCGCGGCCGAACTCGAAGCCATCATGACCGGCGCCGACCCCCGCCAGAAACTCCTCCCCCAGGCGCCCCGGGCCGCCGTGGACCACACCCTGGCCCACCTCCTGGACGACACAACACGCGTCGACGCCACCCGGTCCGCCCGCGCGCCCGTGGGAACGACCGTCCAGAGCCACACCGGCTCCACCGCCGCGCCACTCAGCAAATCGGCTGCGCCCGAGCACGACTCGAACCTCGGCGCGCCCGGACCAGGTGATCGGTCCGCGGCGGGCGGCGCGCTCCCGCCCGGCGGGACCGCGCCCGCGCACGCCGCGGAAACGACGGCCGGGAGCCCCGTGGCCGACCCTGCCCACGGCACCTTCGGCACCCAGGAAACCGGTGGAAGCGCTTCCGCCGGAACGAGTTCCGGAAGCCACGCAACACCGGCCTGCGGGCCGGCCCGCGAGTGGGGCGAGTTGGCCGCGCCCGCGCCGGTGACAGCCGAACTCACGCCCCACGGACCGGCCGCGCAGCGGCGGCGCTACACGCGGGCGCTGTCGCCGGTGGGCACGGCGGCGGGCGTACTGCTCGTGCTATCACTTGCGGGCGTGCACATTCCGGCGTGGCTCTGGGCATTGACCGTGCTGGCCGTGCCGATCGCCATCGCTCTGGCCTGGGACCGGTATCGGGGGCTCGGGCACGCGGTCGTGCCGGCCGCGCACGGCAAACCGACCTGGCTGATCACCCGCAGCGGCTCGCTGGACCGCGACCGCGACTGCCTCGAAGCGCCCGGCATCATCGGCTGGACCGTGCGCCAGAGCTGGTTCCAGCGCCGGGTGGGGCTCGCGACCGTCACCGCGGCCTCGGCGGCGGGCAAGAAGCGATATCACATCATCGACATCCCCCTGGCCGAGGCGTGGCCGCTCATCGAGGCGGTGACACCGGGCCAACTGGGAAGCCGCTAGGACCGCGCCGACCCACTTCGACTCCCCCGAGGTCGACGGCGGCAGCGAAAGACCGCGCAGCACTGCGATTCACGGGCCCACCACGGTGGTGGCTCGGGGTGCGCGCCCCGATCTCGACGAGCGGTGCACGGCCGATCGCGCTCGATTCCGATCGTCTCTCGACACCGCGTCGGCGCGGGCGCGAGACAACGGGCAGCCCTCGCACCGGACGTCGTGACGAACGAGGCCCGGCAACGGATCGAAAGATCCCCCACCGGGGCCCTGATTCGCGGAACGACGCGGGGCTCACCACTGGCCGGGCACGTACTCCCCGCCCGCCATCCCGGCGATCACGTTCAGCCGGTTCCAGGCGTTGATCGTGGCGATGAGGGAGATCAGCGCGCCGATCTGATCGTCGTCGTAGTGCTTGCGCACCTGCGACCAGGTGTCCTCGGTGATGCCGCGCGAGGTGTCGGCCAGGCGGGTGCCCTCCTCGGTCAGGGCCAGGGCGGCGCGTTCGGCGTCGGTGAAGACGGTCGACTCGCGCCACGCCGCGATCAGGGCCAGGCGGACCGGCGTCTCACCGGCGTGCGCGGCGTCCTTGGTGTGCATGTCCAGGCACATCCCGCAGCTGTTGATCTGCGAGGCCCGGATCTTCACCAGCTCCTGGGTGGGCTTGGGCAGCGGCGACTCGTCGATCACCCGGGCGGCGGTCACCAGGCGCTTGTTGAACTTGGCGGCGATCTCGTTGGCGTACAGGGCGAAGCGGGTCATCGTCTGCTCTTCTCTGGAGGGTTGTTCGTCGGTTATGTGAAGGGGACGACGCGGCGGCACGGGGTGTGACATAGGGTGTGATGTGACGCCGGACACAGCGGTGCATCGGCGTTTCAAATCGCGCCTGATGTAATCGGCAATTCACTCTCGATTCACAGGATTCCGCCAGCTCGAACCGCCTGTTAGTGAGCGGACATTCAGTACGCTGTGGTAGAAATCACCGAGCTTTACGAAGGGTGGATTTCGTCATGGAACCAACGGCCGGGCAGCGGGCGGCACTGGGCATGATCTGCGATACGTTCCTGCCGGGCGACGGGTCGGCCCTGCCGCCGGCCTCGGAACTGGGCGCGGTCGACACGATCTTCCAGATCCTGGGTCGCAACCCCCGCGAGGCCGAGAAGAAGCAGCTCGCGACGCTGCTCGGCCTCTGGGATTCACGCCTGACGGGCCTGCTGACCGGCAGCGGCCCGCGCAAGTACTCCACCCTGTCGCAGGAACAGCGCGAAGCCGCACTGCTGCGGCTCGGCGACTCCAAGCTGGCCCCCGTGCGCGCGATCTTCCAGGCGCTCAAGGGCGCGGCCCTGTTGTCCTACAACGTGACTCCCGGCGCCACCGGCGTGAACCCGCTGTGGACGGAGATCGGCTACCCGGCCCCCACCGGTCCGCTGCCGACCGCGCCGCAGCCCGCGCTGACGCCCCTGCGCTTCACCGAATCCACCACTCTCACCTGCGATGTGGTGATCGTCGGCTCCGGCGCGGGCGGCGGCACGGCCGCCGCGGTGCTGGCCGAGGCCGGGCTCGACGTCATCGTGCTCGAGCGCGGAAACTATTACGACGACCGGGATTTCGGCGCGGGTGAGCTGTCCGCGATCACCAACCTGTACGCGCCCGGCCCGTCCGCCTCCGCCGAGGGGCAGATCACCCTGGTCGCGGGCACCTGCCTCGGCGGCGGCACCGTCGTCAACTGGAGCACCTCGCTGCCGACCCCGGACGGCGTGCGCGCGGAATGGGCCGAGCTGGGCGCGAAGCAGTTCGCCGAAGCCGAATACGGTGACGCCATGGAGGTGGTGTCCAAGCGCATCGGCGTGACCACCGATCGATCCCCGCTGTCCGCACGCGACGGCGTCCTCGAACGCGGCGCGACGGCCCTGGGCTGGGACGTCGACGCGTTGCCCCGCAACGTCTCCGACGCGTGTGACGCCGGAACGGAGTGCGGCCGTTGCGGTTACGGCTGCCGCCTGGGCGCGAAGCAGTCGGTGACCAAGACCTGGCTCTCGGACGCCGCGGCGGCCGGCGCACGCCTGGTGGTCGACGCGAACGTGCGCCGCGTCGTAGTGAAGAACGGTAAGGCCGAAGCGGTCTCGGCCGTCACCTCCGGCGGCGCCGAGATCACCGTCAAGGCCCGCGCGGTCGTCGTGGCGGCGGGTGCGATTCAAACCCCCGCCCTGCTGAAGCGCTCCGGCCTGAAGAACAAGAACATCGGCAAACACCTGCGCCTGCACCCCGCGGCCGCGGTCTTCGGCGTCTTCGACGAGGAACTGCGCGCCTGGGAGGGCGGCCTGCAGACCCGGATCAGCCGCAGGCACGCCGACCTGGACGGCAAGGGCTACGGCGTCATCTACGAGACCGGCCCGCTGCACCCGGGCCTGGCGACCGGCTTCATGAGCTGGCGCGGCGCGGCGCGGCATCGCGCCGCCATGGCGGACTTCGCCCGCTCCAACGCCATCGGCGTCATCACCCGCGACCGCGACTCGGGCACGGTGACCGTGGACAAGGCGGGCGAACCGATCGTGAAGTACCAGATCTCGGACTACGACGCGGCGCACCTGCACACCGGAATCGTCGGCGCGGCAGAGATTCTCGAGGCCGCGGGGGCCACGCGCATCGTCTCCGGGCATCAGGCCGGGGTGTCCTACGAGCCCGGCGTGCGCGGCTCGCACGCCGAATTCGACGCCGCCGCCAAGGCGGCGGGCTACGGTCCCGGCCAGTGCGCCATGGGCGCGCTGCACATCATGGGCTCGGCGCGCATGGGCGGCTCCCCGGACATCTCGGCCACCGATCCGGACGGCGCGACCTGGGACGTGTCCAACATCGTCGTCGCGGACGGTTCGAGCTTCCCGACCGCGCCCGGCGTCAACCCCATGGTGAGCATCGAGGCCATCGCCTACATGAACGCCGTCCGCCTCGCCGCACGGCTGGCGTGAGCCCTCACATGGCCCGTATGCCCTCCAGCACCGCGTGCAGCAGCCCCATGTCGGCGCTGCTGCCCGTGGGCGTCGGCGGTGACCGGAACAGCAGCCTGCCGTCGTCGATGAGATCGCCGATGAGCAGCTTGGTCACCGTCAGCGGCAGGTTCAGATGGGCCGAGACCTCCGCGACGGACAGCGCGGTGCGGCACAGCCGCACGATGGCCGCGTACTCGGGTTCGTTGCGCCGCATCGGCTTTCCGCGCTCCACGTCGACCACCAGCGTGGTGACGCTGAGTTCGGGACGCTCGGCCGTGCTCCGGCCGCGCGTCAGGGCGTAGAGGCGGACCAGAGGCCCGGCCTCGTCCTCGTACCAGTGCTCGCGCGGCTCGTTCATGGATGCTGGGCGCCGCCCGCGTTGCTACGCGGATCGACCGACAGATGACTGCCGACTCGTTGCACGGTCTGATTCATCTCGTAGGCCACCAACCCCATATCGGCTGTCTCGGAGGCCAGGAGCGCCATACAGGCGTTCTCCCCCGCCGCGGTGATGAACAGCACCGCCTGATCCAGTTCCACGACCGTCTGGCACACACCGCCCGCGTTGAAGTGCTGTCCGGCGCTGCGGGCCAGGCTGTGCAGAGCCGAGGCCATGGCCCCGAAGCGCTCCGCGTCCGCGCGCTCCTGCCCGACCGAGGAACCCAGCAGCAGCCCGTCCGTGGACAGCAGCACCGCGCACTGCGCGTCGGTCAGGCCGTTGACCAATTCATCTAGCAGCCAGCCGAGATCGATTCGCTGGGAAGTGGTCATTGTGGCCCTTTCTCTGGTTCGACGCGTGGCTGTCGGCCTTGACGAGTGCCCTTGGCGATCGCACTCATGAGATTGCGCGCCTCCTCCGCGGTGCGCTTGCGCGGCGGAACGAAAGTCGGGGTCGCGGGCGGGAACGGTTGCGCGGCAGCGATATCGACGACCTGCGGGACCGATCCGGCGGGCGCGGTCCCGCCGGGCGCGGTCGCCTGCGCGGTGGCGGGCACGACGGGCCCGGCGTGCGCCACCGGACTGCGATGCGCCTGGCGATTGCGCCGGGGCAGCTCCGGGCGTCCGCCCTCGGCCGGGGCGGCCGGCGGCTCGGCGACCGGCGCGACGGGCACGATGACGTCGGTCCCGTTCTCCCACAGCGGCGGTCGCGACACCGGCGGCTGCTGCAGCACCGGCAGCGACCCGGTGGTGACCGCGTCCGCCAGCGCGGCCAGCGAGGTCAGGCTGTTCAGTCCGGGATCACGCAGTTCGGTGACCCCGTTGCGCCCGGTCCCCGGCGGCGCCTGCACCGGCGGATGATGCCTGCCGCCCTCGACGAGCACCTGCGGAATCAGCACGATGGCCCGGCACCCGCTGTACACCGATTCCACCAGCCGCACCGAGACACCGTGCCGGGCAGCCAGCTTCGCGACCACGAAGAGCCCGAGCCGGGTGTTGCCGGACAGCGTCGCCACACTGAAGTCCGGCGGATTCGCCAGCATCGCGTTGCGATCGGCGTATTCGGCCTCGGACATGCCCAGGCCCTGATCGGTGATCTCCACGACCACGCCCCGCCCGACCACCAAACCGGTGACGGTCACCATGGATTCGGGCGGCGAGCACGCGGTCGCGTTGTCGGTCAGCTCGGCCAGCAGGTGGATGATGTCGGCGACGGCGTGACTGGCGACCCGCACCTCGGGCATGCGCCCGGTCTCGATCCTGGTGTAGTCCAGGCTCTCCGCGACCGCGCCGCGCACCAGATCCAGCAGCGCCACCGGATTTCGCCAGCGCCGGCCCGGCTGCTCGCCACCGAGAATGATCAGGTTCTCGGCGTTGCGGCGCGCACGGGTCGCGAGATGGTCGAGCTGGAACAGCAATTCGAGCTGATCGGCGTTCTGCTCCTCGCGCTCGGCCCGGTCCAGCAGCGCGAGCTGGCGGTGCACCACCACCTGGCTGCGATGGGCGATGTTCAGGAACACCGCGTTGATGCCCGCGCGGGTCTTGGCCTCGGCGACCGCCGCGCCGACGGCCACCACGTGCGCGCGGTTGAAGGCGTCGGCGACGTCGCCCAGCTCGTCGGTGCCGAAGTCCAGGCGCACCACCTCGGCGGCGGGATCGAGTTCCTCGCCCGCGCCGAGCCGCTGCATCAGCTCCGGCATCTTCTCGGTCGCCAATTCCAGTGTGTCGTCGCGCAATCGGCGCATGCGGGCGATGAAGCGATTGGCCAGCACGAGCGCGGCCAGGAAGGCCAGGATCGCGACCAGCAGCACGCCGGCGCTGCCGAGCAGCGTGTCCCGGGTGGCGTCGTTGCTCTGCTGATGCGCGGTGGCGTGCGCGTCGCGGCTCTGGTCCTCCCACAGCTTCTGCAAACCGGCGTTGACCTGACCGGACGCCTCCTGCCAGGCGGCCACGGTGAGCGGAAGCGGTTCGGGTTCTTCGACTTTGGTCTTGTCCTGGGCTTTGGCCGCGTCCTGGGTCCGGCTGTCGGGCTTGGCCGCCGCGCTCTCGGCGGCGGCAGCGGCGGAGAAGGCCCCGCGCAACAGCAGCGCGTCCTGCATGGCCACGACCTGTTGCCACGCCGGGCTCGCCGTGATCGCCTGCAACTGCGCCAGTCGCTTACCCTGCAGCACCACCGCGGAATAGGCGACCTCGCTGCGGAATTCGCCGACCCGATGGCTGAACTCCAGCAGCGCGATGTCGGGGAATTCGCCCGTGATCACGGCGACCGCACCCATGGTGTCGGCCTGCGACTGCGCCTCGGCCGCGCGCAGCGCCTCGATGCCGTGATTCAGTTCCATGCTCAGCTTGGCGTCCGGAGCGACACGCGCGGCCAGCAGCGAGGCGCCGACGATGGTGCCGATGACCGAGGTGTAGAAGGCGAAGAGATCCGCCGGCGGCGTTTGCTGGCTGTCTACTCCAGCGCGCACGGTGGGGATCGCGGAGAAGAGTTTGAAGAACGCTTCGACGTCGTTGACCGCGCCGTCGGGGTTGAGTTCGGACGCGACGTCGCCCTTCTCCTTCACCGCCGCCAGCGCTTCGTCCGAACGCTGCCGGGCGGCGACGAGCGCCTGCGCGGCGTCCGGATCGCCCACCACCCGCAGCAGCGAGAGCCTGCGCTCCTCCTGGAAGGCCGAGACCATGAGAATGGCGGGCGCGGTGGTGCTGCTGGCCAATTCGGACCAGTCCTTGGCCTCGCGCGCCGAGTTCACCAGGTATACGGCCGCACCGCCGCCGATAGCCAGCAGGGTGACGCTGGAGATGACCACGATGGACAGCAGCCGGACCCTGACGCCGAGCCAGCCCTGCAGACCCTTGCCCACCGAATCGGACGTAGTACCAAGCGTTTTGCGCAGGTTGTGCCAGCTGCCCACTGAAAATCTTTCCGATCCCGAACGCGTGACGCGCCTTTAAACTCGTTTCGATCCGCCCGAAATGAGCTTTTCGTCACGCTTCCTCGTCCCGAGGAGAGTAACGGAAACATCCCGAATCGACTACAGAACCGAATCAACTTGGCGGTCAGTGCATTCGCTGATCAGTAACCAGCTTCGGCCGATCGGCAGTGCCGGATCCGCGGCCGGTGGGTCTTCGGCCGCGCCCGGTCAGTACCCGCCCTCGCCGGCGTAGCGCGTGGTCGCGCGCCAGTACAGATACAGTCCGGCCGGCAGCAGCCCGCCGACCAACAGCGCCAGCGTCGGCCAATCCTGCAGCAGCATGATGTCCCCGCCCGGACCGGAGAAGATCATCAACGCGAAGCCGACCGTCCAGGCGCTCAGCGGCAGCGACATGGCCGCGAAACTCGACGAGACCGTACCCATGCCGTGCACCAGCAGCACGTTGATGACCGCCGCCGCCAGCGCCGACAGCGGCAGGGCGATCGCACCCGTCGATACGCCGGAGGCGACCTGCCCGGCGGCCTCGCTGACCGCCGGCGCGGCCGCGGGCAACGTGCCCTGACCGACGTACAGCGGCAGGAACAACACCTCGAGCACCAGGGTGATGAGCGCGTCGAGCACCAGCAGGCCGGCGATGGCCGCGCCCATCAGGTCCAGGCCGGGGAACACGCCCTCGCGCGCGGTGCGCCCGATACGGGCGCTCAGGGCCGAGGTCACGGCACCGGCGGGAAGCCGAGCAGGGTCAACAGGTGGCTCTGCATATCGACGAACGCGTACAACACGGTCAGGTACAGGTCGTGCTGCGCCTGGAAGTTGGGGCGCTGGCTCTCGACGAACGCGGCGATCGCGTTCTGCAGATCCCAGTTGTACATGGGGTCAGTGTCTCATCTCCGCCGCGGCGGGCCCCGGAGTGTCCGCCAATCCCGCGAACAGATCGTGTTCGAGACCGTCCGCCCCGGCCGGGCCGCGCTCGCCCCGCACCAGCACGTAGTGCTCCTCCGGCAGCACCGGCTGCGCGATGTCGTTCGACAGCGCGAACTCGCGACCGGACGGCGCGAGGGTCACCTGGGTGGCGTGCGCGCGCAACGCGGCCCGCTTGGCGGGTAGCGCGTCGGCCACGTCCACCACGGTGGTGACCGATTCGTGTGGCACACAAGCCAATTCACCGTCGTGCGGCAGTCGCCAGCCCCGCGGCAGCGCGCCGGGCAGCTGATCGACGGTACGCCGCTTGAGTGCTTCGGTGTGCATGGCCAGCACCGCGCCGTCGGTGACGGTCCAGTACGTCTTGGGGGTGTCCCAGCCCTGCTCGGCCGCGGATCGCACCGCCGCCGTGGTGATCTCGTGCGCGCGAATGTGATCCGGGTGCCCGTATCCGCCGCGCGGGTCGTAACCGACCACCACGCGCGGGCGCAGCTCCAGCAGGATCCGGGTCAGCTCGTGCACCGCCCGTTCTCCCGAGTTCACGAACGCGCGTGGATTGCGCGCGGCCGGGGTGCCCGCCATCCCCGAATCCCGCCAGCGGCCGGCGCCGCCCAGGAATCGCGGCGGCGCGGCCCCCAATTCGGCCAGGGCCGTGGTCAATTCGAGGATGCGGTAACCGCCCAGCTGATCGGCCTCGCCGGCCACCAGGTGGGCCCACCGCTGTCCGATGACCTCGCCTTCCTCGCCGAGTGTGCAGGTCACCACGGTCACCGGGATACCGAGCCGCCGATAGTGCGCGATGGTGCCGCCGGTGGTGATGGTCTCGTCGTCCGGGTGCGCGTGCACCAGCAGCAGGCCCCCGGTTCCGCCCGCCGCGCTCACGGCAGCCGCCGCCAATTCGCCGCGTCGGCGAAGACACCGACCTGGATGGCCCCGCTCAGCGACGCGCCGTCGACCCGCGGACCCGCCGCCGCGACCTGGGTGTCCTGCACGATCGGCAGCACCGTCCACAGGTCCCAGAGCTTGGGTTCGGCCTCGGCGATGATCTTGCCGGTGTCGATGCCGCGCAGCGCGGTCGCGATCGCGGGCTGGAGCGTGGGGTCGCAGACGCCGGACAGGTTCGAGGGCGCTTTCTTCGCGGCCTGCACCACGTCCGAGTCGCCGTCGCCGCCGGAGTCGGCGGCAGCGGTCGGCGCGCAGCCGTAGCGCGAGGCCAGCACCGTCGCCGGATCCGAACCGGCCCGCTCCCAGCCCACGATGGCGTCCACCCCGGCCTCGGTCACGTCCTTGCCGTACAGCTCGGCGGCCGCGATGCTGCGCACCATGACATCGATTCCGGCACTGCGCAATTGGTCCGCGGCGGTATTGGCCACCGACAGCGTGTAGTCGTCGCCCTCGACCGCGCCGATCCGGATGGTCAGCGTCTTGCCGTTCTTCGCGATCGGACGCGGTTGCGGCGCGGGCGAAGTCGGCGACAGCGCGGCCGGAGCCTCGGGGGCGCGGCCGAATCCGGCCTCGGCCAGCAGCGTGAACGCCTCCTCGGCGCTGATTCGCGGCGGCGTGGTCGGGGCGTATCCCGGATCCGAGGGGGTGAGCACCTGCGCCCGGGCCGGTTCCACCCAGCTGCCGGTCTGCGCGCCCACCGTCGCCAGCAGCACCGGATCCAGCAGCGACAGCACCGCCCGGCGGACCCGCACATCGCCGAGATCGCCACTGCGCCCGTTCAATACGAGCTGCATCTCGCGGGACTGCGCCATGATGGCCGTGCGCACCGAGGGAATCGCGGCCAGCTGCGCCTGCAGCGCGACGCCGCCGTGCACGAGCGCCATCTGCGCGTCGCCGACGCGCAGCGACTCGGCCACCTGCGCCGGAGTTCCACCGCGCCGCAGCAGAATCTCGTCCGGCACAGCGGGTTTGCCCCAGTACCGGTCGTTGCGCTCGAGCAGGATCTCCTCGCGGCCGCGATCGACCAGCTTGATCCGGAACTGCGCGCCGGAGATCCGGATGGTGTCGACCAGGCCCTGTTCGAAGCCCGAGTCCTTCACCAGGTGCTGCGGCAGCAGATCGGTGAACAGCTGCCGCCAGGCCGGGTACTCCTGGGTCATGGTGACCGTGACGGTCTTACCGCCCGAGGACGAGCTGACATCGGAGATCAGCCGGTAGCCCGCGGGATCCACCACGCCCGGCTGGGTGATCATCTGCTGCCAGAGGTAGCGGAAATCCTCGGCCGCGATGGGCGCGCCGTCGGACCAGGACGCCTCGTTGCGAATCTGATAGGTAATGGTGAACGGCTCCAGCGCGGACACCTCCGCGGAAACCATCAGCGAGGGGTCGAGCACCCAATCCGAACCGCCGGGGATTCCGGGCGTCGGCGCGGGCCGGAATGGGCTCGGCAGCACCATCGACGAGACCGCCGCGGCCGCCGGCGACTGCTGCGCCCGCAAATGCGGATTGAACCCGATGCCGATGTCGTCCACCGCCACCACGACCGAATTCTTGCCCGGCTTGGCCGGTGTCGTCTTCGGACTGTCCGTGCTCTCGATGGGCGGCGGCGGATTGGCGGTACAGCCGGTCGCGACCGTCAGCACGGTCGCCACCGCGGCCAGCGCCACACGCCATTTCCCGCGCCTGCGAGGGGCCCCACTCTTCACGTTCGGCACTCTACTTGAACGCCCTTTCCGCACCCGGTCACCAACGATTGCCGGAAATCAGCGAGACACCCCCGCCTCAAAAAGGCCCCTGGACAAACAAATCCCACGAAAGACCTAGCCCCACAGCAAACGCCTCGCCCCACACAGCGAAGGTTCTGCCTCCCGCAGCGTGGGCCTAGCTCCCGCAGCGTGGGCCTAGCTCCCGCAGCGTGGGCCTAGCTCCCGCAGCGTGGGCCTAGCTCCCGCAGCGTGGGCCTAGCTCGCGCAGCGTGGGCCTCGCCCCGCACAGCGAAGGCCTGCCCCGCAGCGTGGCACAAACAAACAACTCCCTCCGCCCCAAGTTCGCGGCCCGTCTCGTTCTGGACTGAGTGGAGCGGGGGAGCGAAGCGGAGGAGCGGAGGGAGGGAAGAACGAGACTTCAAGGGCCGCGAACCCGCCGGAGCGGAGCGGAGGCCAATATTACTGCGCGGCGCGGTCGCGTGCCTTCTTGCGCGAGAGTTCACGGCCGCGCTCGGTCGCGCCCAGGATCAGCTTGCGCACGCGCACGACCTCGGGGGTGACCTCGACGCACTCGTCGTCGGTGCAGAACTCCATGGCCGCTTCCAGATCCAGCTGCAGCGGCTTGGCCAGGGTCTCGAACACGTCGGCCGTGGCGGACCGCATGTTGGTCAGCTTCTTCTCACGGGTGACGTTGATGTCCAGATCCTCGGCACGCGGGTTGATGCCGACGACGTGGCCCTCGTAGGTGTCGGCGCCCGGCTCCACGAAGAACTGGCCGCGATCGGACAGCTGGATCATGGCGAACGGGGTGACCGAACCGGCGCGGTCCGACACCAGCGAACCGGTGTGGCGGGCGCGGATCTCGCCGGCCCACGGCGCGTAGCCGTCGAAGATGGCGTTGGCGATGCCGGTGCCGCGGGTCTCGGTGAGGAAGTCGGTGCGGAAACCGATCAGACCGCGCGAGGGGACGATGAACTCCATGCGCACCCACCCGGCGGAGTGGTTGCTCATCTGGACCATCTTGCCCTTGCGGGCGGCCAGCAGCTGGGTGACCGCGCCCAGGTACTCGTCGGGGCAGTCGATGGTGAGCTCCTCGTAGGGCTCGTGCACCTTGCCGTCGACGTTCTGGGTGACGACCTGCGGCTTGCCGACGGTCAGCTCGAAGCCCTCGCGGCGCATCTGCTCGACCAGGATGGCGAGCGCGAGCTCACCACGACCCTGCACCTCCCAGGCGTCCGGGCGGCCGATGTCGAGCACGCGCAGCGACACGTTGCCGATGAGTTCCTTGTCGAGGCGGTCCTTGACCATGCGCGCGGTCAGCTTGTGGCCCGACACGCGGCCGACCAGCGGCGAGGTGTTGGTGCCGATGGTCACCGAGATGGCGGGCTGATCAACGGTGATGCGCGGCAGGGCAACCGGGTTCTCCACGTCGGCGAGCGTGTCGCCGATCATGATCTCCGGGATGCCCGCGACGGCGACGATGTCACCGGCGATAGCCTCTTCGCCCGGCTTGCGCTCGACGCCGATGGTCTGCAGCAGCTCGGTGATCTTGACGTTCTTGGTGCCGTCCGGGGTCATCCACGCGACGTTCTGGCCCTTGCGCAGGGTGCCGTTGTGGATGCGCACCAGGCCGATACGGCCGAGGAACGGGGAGGCGTCGAGGTTGGTGACGTGCGCCTGCAACGGGGCGGACTTGTCGCCCTTCGGGGCGGGCACGTACTTCATCAGGACCTCGAACAGCTCGTCGAGGTTCTCCGCGCCGGGGGCTTCGCCGTTCTCCGGGCGCACGGTGCTGGCCTTGCCCTCACGGCCGGAGGCGTACAGCACCGGCAGGTCCAGGGCGAGCTCGGCGGCCTCGGACGCTTCGTCGTCCAGATCGGAGGCCAGGTCCAGCAGCAGGTCGTGCGACTCCTCGACGACCTCTTCGATGCGCGCGTCGGGACGGTCGGTCTTGTTGACCACCAGGATCACCGGCAGCGAGGCGGACAGCGCCTTGCGCAGCACGAAGCGGGTCTGGGGCAGCGGGCCCTCGGACGCGTCGACCAGCAGCACGACACCGTCGACCATGGACAGGCCGCGCTCGACCTCGCCACCGAAGTCGGCGTGGCCCGGGGTGTCGATCACGTTGATGACGGTGACCGAACCATCGGCATTGTGCCGATGGACCGCGGTGTTCTTTGCGAGAATGGTGATGCCCTTCTCGCGCTCCAGATCCCCGGAGTCCATCACCCGGTCGACCATCTCGGCACGCTCGGCGAATGCGCCGGACTGCCGCAGCATGGCATCGACCAGTGTTGTCTTGCCGTGGTCGACGTGCGCCACGATGGCGACGTTACGGAACTCGACAGACGACACGTTAGATTCCTCCTGGTGAAAAGGGGTTGGCCCGACCCGGCGGGTCATGCTTGGGGAAGAAGAGAGATTCCACCGGGCATGCGGCGAGCTACACACTACCGTCCGGCCTAAGTCACAGGTTTAACGCACCCGAGTTAGGTTAAGCTAACCAACATGGGCAAGGTGAAGGCTAAAGACGTTTCCAGTCTGAAGCCCAAGAAGAAGTGCTGCCGCAAGAAGACGCGGTGCTTGAAGTGCCCCGTGGTCATCATGCGAATGAAGAAGCTCGAGGCCGCGGGCTGCCACGGCAAGGAGCTCAAGAAGGGGCTCAAAGCCGCCCGCGCCGCCTGAGTGCGGGGTACACCGGAAGCATGACCCCCCAACCGCTCTCCGAACAGGACATCGCCCGGGCCCTCGCGGAACTGCCGGAGTGGACCCGCACCGGCGACAGCATCGCCCGCACCGTCTCGGCCGCGTCCTTCCTGGCCGGGATCGAACTGGTCCGCCGCGTGGCGGTGGCCGCCGAAGCCGCCAATCACCACCCCGACATCGATATCCGATGGCGCCGGGTGACTTTCACGCTATCCACCCACGACGCCGCCGGACTCACCCGGCTGGATGTGGCGCTGGCTCACGAGATAGATCGGCTGCAAGCGCAGAGCTAGCCCGGCCCGCCCGGATCACCCACAGATAGAACGCCAGCGCGCCCGCCGCGTAGACGGTGCCCAGCCACGCCATCGGGCCCGGCCGGGAGATCGTCCAGATGGACGTCTGGAAGTTCAACAGCACCCACGGCACCCCGACCGCGGTGACGAGCAGCCAGAATCCGGCGAGCACCCGCGCGCCCGCCGCCGCCCGCAGTGGACCGTAGACCAGCCACAGCATCACCGGGATCAACCAGATCCAGTGGTGCGACCAGGAGATCGGCGACACCAGCAACCCGTACAGCTGCACGATCAGCAGCCGGCCCAGCACGTCGTCCGCCGCCAGCGCGCGCCACGCCAGCACCGCGAGCACCGCCGCCGCCAGCACCGCGGCCAGCCAGACCGGGCCGCTCACCACGTCGTGGCCGAGCAGCCGGCTCAACGCCCCGCGCAGGGATTGATTCGACGCCGAGCCGACCGGGCCGATCCGCGACGCGTCGCCGAGCAACTCGCCGAAATAGGTACGGGTCTCGTCCGGGCTGATCGCGTAGGTCAGGCCGATGGTGCCGAAGAAGACGACACCCGACCACACCGCGGCGAGCCAGCGCCGACTCGCCGCGAAGTACACCCCGGTGATCGCGGGCGTCAGTTTCACCCCGGCCGCCACGCCGACGAGCGTGCCTGAAATCCACCACTTCGTACTGCGCACCGCGAGCAGCGCGAGCAACACCAGGAAGACGTTCACCTGGCCGTAGTCCAGGGTCATGCGCATCGGTTCGAGCCAGATACCGACAGCCGTCCACGCCAGCGCGATCGTCAGCCAATGTGGTTCGCGCAGAGCGGTTTTGCCGACCAGGAATTCCAGCGCGAACCACACCACGCTGAAAAGCGCCGCCATGGTCGCCAGTAGCCAGACAATTGCGACGAACGTGAACGGGAACAGGTGCAGCGGATAGAAAACCAGCGCCGCGAACGGCGGATAGGTGAACGGCAGCGCGAAGTCCGGTGTGCGACTGTTATCGGTGAACTCGTAGAGGTGACCCGACCCCAGCGCGGCCGAACCGTCCACGTACACATGGAGATCCACGAAATTCATGCCGTTGGGCAGGAGTAGAACCCAGGCCAGGCGGGCCAGTACCGAAATACCGAGGGCCGCGGCAGCCAGTCGGACAGGTCGATTCACGGCGCGGACTTTCCGTTCGGGCGGCGGGGGCGCCGGAGAATCCCGGCGGGCGTTCGGCCCCGACAGAATAGTCGTACGGGGGAAACAGCCGGGAAACTCGGACTCACTGCTGTAACATTCGTATCATCGGACACTCTGGTAACACACAATCTGGTCGAGTGTTCGATAGCGTGAAGCAATCGCGGACAGCAAGATCACACCTTGGCTGTACAACAGGGCGACCAGGTACCTAGAGTGGCGCGGAGCGATGTCCATATCGCTGCATCGCTGCTTGATGTACCCCGAGGTAAGGACGGCTACACCAGTGCTTCGCACCCGAGGATCGCGGTTCACAATGTCCGCGCTGGCCCTTGCGGCCTGCGCCACTATTGTCGTGCCGACCGCTTCCGCCGCACCGGCTCCTGCCCCGCAAACCACCGCGTTTGTCCCCATGATCCCGGAAGGCGTGCCGGTCGAGGCGCTGGCCTCCCTGGTGCCCGCCATTATCGGCGCGGCAGCGGGACCGGCCGATATCGCCGCACCGGGCCCCCAGGCCGCCATTCTGGCGCAGGCCCGGGCAATCCTGGCGACGCTGAATCTGCCCCCGCAGATCAAGTCGACGCTGGAACGCATCATCACCTTCCTGGACGGCAGTGGCGGCGGCGGCGTCGACATTCCGCAGGATGGTCCCGTCATCTCCCAGTTCCTGTGGCCCACCCTCGGCAAGGGCTGCATCAGCGCCAGCGGCGACTCCGTCGGCACCGCGCTCGCCGTGGCGGGACCCGCCACGCTGCCCCCGCCGGGACCGGCGAACGGCCAGACCGGCTTCGTCTTCACCGCGCTGGGCACCAAGAAGCCCACCGAGATCCAGACGCCGCCGATGACCGTGCAGTGGATCAACCTGGACACCCGCCAGAGCGGCGTCCAGAACCTGACCGATGAGGCCAAGATCAACCCGGATGGCCCGGCCACCCTGTCCGCCATCGCGAACACCGGCTCCGGCCGCGTCGTCGCCGTGGTCTCGGGTTCGCTGACCACCCAGGCCGACGCCGAGTCGCAGCCCATCACCTGCTCCTTCCTGCCGACCGTCGGGTTCTTCACCGTCGCGTAGGCCGGTCCGGCCGGCTCGATCCGCCGGGTCATTCGACCCGCTCGGCATCGGGATCGGCCGACAGCCAGACTCTTTCGCCCCCGTCCCGGCCCGCCACGAGCGGCCCGATACGGGGGCGAAACGCGTTCCGGGCGGCGATTCTGTGGTAGACCGCTATCTATGGCCGCTGTGAAATCCCGCGCGCGGGGACTGCATTCGCGCCGCTCCATCCTGTCCATCCGCTCCGAAGGCTCGATCCTGTCGATCGGATCGGCCTATTCGGTGCTCTCCATCGGCAGCGTCGGATCGGTGCTGTCGATCGGATCCGCGGGCTCGTTCGGCTCGATCATTTCGACGGGCTCGTTCGGCAGTCTCGGATCCGCCTTCTCCGGTCTGTCCCGCTGGTCGATGTTCTCGTGGCTGGGCGACCGTCAGGCGTTCGGCGAGAGCCGCGACGAGCACGACCCCCGACCGACCCTGCGCGTGGTCGCCGACGAACCCGACCTGCGCGCCGACCCCACCTGCCACTGCCAGACCTGACCCGCGGCGTTACCGACCACTGCGGCGGCACACGAGAATCCGAAGCGGCGGAGTTACCACCACTGCCCGTAGGACTGGTGCAGGACCGAGTTCACGTCCACCCCGATGCCGTCGACCGCGCGCTTGTCGATCTCGAACTGGTGCAGGTGCGCCCCGGGGTGCACGTAACCCCGCGGTGTGCCCCAATTGTGTTGCCAGAACAGCGAACACAGGCCCGCGCCGAGAATGTTGTCGATGGTCGGGGAGTTGGCGTAGACGCCGGTGCGCTCGTGCCCGATGACGGTCTCCCAGCCGCGCAGATACGGCTCGATCTGGGTTTCGAATTCCTCGTCGTCGGGGTTGTCGTCGATCGAGGCGTAGATGGGCGCGGTGTCGGGGCCGCCCGCGGCCTTGTGCAGCAGTAGCCCGCGGGTGGCGTGCTCGACGCCCGCCTCGTAGCCCCCGCGCCAGTCGGCGGTGGGGCCCTTGCCGAATTGGTAGCAGGACACCACGGAGAGTCCGGCGGCCGCGAGCGCGTCGACCTCGCCCGCCAGCAGCGGTTTGCCCGCCATCCATTCCGCGCCGGGCCGCCGGTCCGACACGTAGCGGATGACGCCCATGTGCCCGGCCGCGCCGATGGCGTGCGCGGCGGGCACCCCGCCCGCGTAGTCGAGCAGGGTGCCGATCTCCTGCCGGCGCGCGGCGGCGGGCGCGGGTATCGCGAATCCCGCCGAGAGTCCGGCGGCCAACGCCGCGGCACCGGCGAAAAGGGAACGGCGATTCATCGAGACGGAACGCATGCAGGGACTCCTTCGCACACTCGCCAGGTCTTTCACATGCCGGTCGAACACGATCCGGTGGAGCTTGACTAGCGGGCGGCGGACCCGGCGCACCTTCCCCGATGACCTGCGGTCATCTGCGCGCCGGGAGCCCTGAACGTGCCCTCATTTCACCATAATCACAAGGGGATCGCCAGGCGCACAGGACACACGAGCATCATGAGTCCCAATAGTTTCACGACGGTCGGAACGGACACGACCGTGTCAGACGCGCGTGCCGTTCAGCCGGGCGGCGACATCGATGGTGCGCCGCGACGGATCGGCGACTTCCTTGCGCACGACCGCCGCCACCTGGGCGACGACCTGCTTGCGGATGCCGGCCACGCGGCCGAGCGTGGCGGCGCGCAGGCCCTCGGCCTCGAATTCCAGGGTGATGTCCTCGGCTCGCGGCGGCTCGGCCTCGATCACGATGAGCAGCGGATCGGCCGCGCGCGCGACCAGGGCCACCGGGACCTGCAGCTCCGCCCGGTAGCGATTGGATTTGAGCACGTCCACGGTGATGTCGAGGGAGACCGGAATGGTCATGTCGAAGGCCACCAGCGCGATGTCCCCGGCGTCCGCGGGCGGCGCGTCCGCCACCGCGGCGGCGGGCGCGGCCGGGGCCACCGGGGGCAGTTCGGCGATGCGGGGTCGGGATTCGGGCTCGGGCCGCTCGGGCTGTTCACCCGCGCCGACCACGCGCGGCAGTCGCACCTGTCCCTGCACCGAGACCTGGGCCTTCTTGCCCGGACCGGTCTTGAGCGGACCCACCTCGATGGGCTTGCCCGCCATGGATTCCACGGCCTCGCGCACCCGGTCGGCGGTCACCACGCGTTCGAAGAAGCGGTGCCCGAATTCGTCGTAGCCGATCCAGCGGTGATCCACCGGCCCGCGATAGCCCGATTTCTTCCCGTCCAGAATGGCTTCCACGTCGAAGGTGCGCCCGCGCCGGGCATCCGGGTCCGCGAGAATGGCGTTGATGCGATTGGCGACCTCGCGCTGCACCAATTTGGCGATGGGATCCAGCAGCAGCTCCCACGCGCTGCCGATGGCCTGGGCGCGCATGACGAAACTCACGTCGCGATTGGTCACCGGCGGGATGTCGATGACGATCAGCAGCGGTTCGGCGGTGCGCGCGTGCAGCTTCAGGTCGATGTCGACGATCGCTTCCAGACCGAGGCGCTGTCCGCCCAGGGTGACGTCCACGCGGAGCTTGACCGGCAGGGCTACATCGAAGTGCACGTGCGGGCCGCGGCGAATGATGGTGGGCTTGCCGACACTGCCCTCGGCGACGAATCGGGCCAGTCCGGCGGGGCCGATGCTGAAGGGGCCGATGGTCATACCGCGCCCGGCCATACCGGATACGGCCGCTTCGATTCTGGATTCGGTTACCGCCGCCGCTACGAAACGTTCGCCGAATTCGGCGTAATCGATCCAGGTCGGTTCGGACGGGGTCATCCAGCTACTTTCCTCGGGCGGGGACCCCTGTCCTGCCGATGAGGGGGCAGCAGGACAGGGATCGGTCGGCGATGCTGCCGGGCACCGCCGCAACCATCGTAGGCGGAACGGTGGCCGGTGCCCACCCTCGCATCCCGGCATTTCCAGAATGTGGAACCCTCGCGTTCACAACCTGCCGAAACCGACCAGTCCCGAAACGTCGGCGGGGCGATAGCGGTGGATGGTGATTTCGTCGAATTCGTTGCCGCCCAACGTGGTAATCGTGTCGCCCGCGACATCGATGACGATATTGGTGTGCTGGTTGAACACGCTGGCGGCGGTGTACATGACGACGTCGCCGATGCGCGGCTGATATCCGAGATCCTCGAATCGGCTCTCCCCCCGGTAGTACTCCTCGAGGGTGTACACACCCGGAATCCGCCACGACCCGGAATTCGGATTGGCCAGCGGCCGTCCGGATTCGCGCATCACCCAGCTGACGAAGTCCGCGCACCAGGCCTCGTCGATGCCCTCGGAGTATTTGGTGCCCGGGTTCTGCGCCTCGAATTCGCGCTCGGCCACGGTGAGAATCCGCCCCTGCGTCTCGCTCAGCCCCGTGCGGTCGATCTCCGGGAACTCCCGCAGCCGCTCCCCCGCGAGGGCGAATCCCCCGGTCCGCTCCTGCCACCACTTGAATCCCGCGGCCCCGCCCACCCCGACCAGGACCAATACGGCGAGCACCCCCGCCACGACCGCGACCCCGGTCCGCCCCTTGCTCCGCGGCTCCCGCACGTCCTGCTTCGTCACCGACTACCTCCCGCTCTCCGCCGCCGCGACGCCCCGGCGCTCCCTCGTTATCGAGGATGCCCCACCGATCGCTAACACGGTTCGGCGGTGACCCGAAACCCCCGCCGAATCTCCACGCTTCCCCCACAAACCCCACGTCTCCACCCCGATTCCGGCGCGGGTGAACGACTTTCACCCGCGCCAGCCCGGGTGCCGGGGCCGCGATACGAGCGGCCGGATCAGGCGGGTGGTCGCGGGGTCGTGGCATCGTGCCCGGAGGGGCCGGGGGTGCGGAGTTCCCTGGGGCGCACCAGGACCCGGCCCGCCGAGGCGCGGGCGGCCAGGATCTCCAGGTCCAGTTGGAGGCGCTTCTCCAGGGCGTCGGCGGCGGCGCGGTGGGCGGCGGCGGTATCGGGGTCGCCGAGCACGGTCGCGAGGTCGGCCAGCACCAGGTCGATCGGGCTCAGGACGACCGCGCCGGTCTCCAGGCCCGCGATGGTGCCCGCGTAGGGCAGCAGTTGGTCGTAGTGGACGCGGGCCGCGTCGAGGTCGCCGAGGGCGATGGCCGCGCGGGCGCGGACAGCACTGAAG
The DNA here is from genome assembly GCF_040614455.1 of Nocardia sp. NPDC005978. Taxonomy (NCBI): domain Bacteria; kingdom Bacillati; phylum Actinomycetota; class Actinomycetes; order Mycobacteriales; family Nocardiaceae; genus Nocardia; species Nocardia sp. NPDC005978. The sequence continues at coordinate 6,040 of NZ_JBEXUS010000069.1, read as the reverse complement.
GTGGACCAGAATTGCGGGCCCAGCGGGGGCGCTTCGGCCAATACACGCCGCGCCTCGGCGTCTCGCCCCGCGTGCACCAGCGCCAGCGCGTACCCGGAGACGAAGAGTTCGGGCTTGATCGCGACGCGGTCGCGCAGTTCGTCGACGTAGTCGGACATGTCGTCGGCCAGCCAGGCCAGCGAGATGGCGATGCCGATGTGCAGGGTGTTGGGATCGCGGGACGGTTCGGCCGCGCCCTCCTCCGAGAGCGCGACGATGCGCTCGGCGGGTGCGAAGCCCACGGCCAGCAGGTAGTGGACCTCGTCGGTGTCCCCGCGCAGCAGTTCCAGCATCATGTCGAACGGGGCGAGGGCGTCGAGCAGATGCCGCAGCTGCCCGTCGGAGGCGTATTCCCCGGCACTGCGGGCATGTTCGGCCGCCGCGAGCAGGTTGGCGTCGGCGAGTTCCGCACGGAAGAGCAAATAGTGTGCCAGCGCGCGGAATTCGGTGAGCCGCGCCGCGGTGGACACCTGAAGCAGCCGTGTCGCATGGCGTTTCAGCTCTGTCGCACGCAAGAATCCGCCGTCGCCGAAGGCAGCGAACGCCTGGGCGTTGATGGCGGTGCAGAGCAGTTCCGGGTCGCTCGCCGGCTCGGCCAGCGCGGTGGCGGCCGCCGCGGCGCGCGCGCTGGCCTCGAAATCCTCCAGCGCCAGCTCGAATACGGTGGTGACCTGCAACCGCACCTGGGTCGCGACCGGCAGCGCGGTGTCGGCCATGGCGGTGCGCAGGGGTCCGCGAATCCGCGGGTCGGGCGTGTGCCAGTCGTGCACCGACCAGATCAGCGGCGTCGGCCAGCAGGTGGCCGCGTGCGCGAGCAGCGCGGTGTCCCCGAGGTTTTCGGCCAGTTCCAGGGCCTGCTCCCGCACCGCCCGCGCCGCGATGTGCTGCCCGTCATAGGCCAGCGCGATGACCAGTTCGCACCGCGCCCGCAACAGCGCGACCCGATCCGCCCGCGCCACTTCATCTTCCGCCCGGACCTCGTCACCGGGTGCGACCCGATCCGCGAGAACGAAGATGCTGTCACCCGGCTCGCCGTCGCCAACAACCGGGCGCTCCCGGACGATCCCCGGCCCGGCAACATCCGTATTCCCCGGCCCGGTAGCGGTCGGGCGCTGCCCATCGCCGCCCCCCGGGCGCATACCCCCGAATCGTGGCTCGGCGTCAACTCCTGAAGTCGCAGCAGACTCGAACCCATCCGAATCCCGTTGGGCAACAAGCTTTTCGGGTGCACCGGCTCGCGATTCGGATGTCGCGGCGCCGGATGTGCCGACGCTGGGATTCGGGCCGAAATGCCCGGCCGGGCCGTCTACGGTGGTGTCCGCCGCGCCCTCGACGGGCGGCGCGTCAGGTCCCGTAACTCTCGGGGCATCGGTCCCCGCCGGATCGGTCTCGCGCGTATCTCCTGCTGCCCAAGTTATTTCGGCAGCTGCGGCGCGTTCGATGCTCGCGGCGGCACTGGCCTCGGCGGCGAGTTCGGCGAGGGTGAGGTGGTCGGTGAAGGTCGCGCGGTGGGGGCCTGACTCGCGGCTCGTGAGGGCGGGCCAGTCCGCGAGGGTCTGGTGCGGGGCGGAGGCCGGGTGGTCGGGCGGGCGGATGCCCTGGGGCGCATTGTGTCCGGCGAGCTCGTGCAGGGCCAGCACCGAGCGCCAGCGGCGGACGGCGTCGGCGCGCATCCGGCGTTCACCGCAGCGGCGGGCGGCGGCGCGTACGAACTCCAGGGCCAGTTCGGCGGTGTCCGCACCCGCGCCCAGGGCCGCGTGATGGGCGAGCGCGTCGATCTCCCCGCAGCGCGGCAGGTCCGGATTCGACCGCAGCAGGTCGAAGGCGGCCCAGTGCATGCGGGCGCGGCGCAGCACCGGAATGTCGTAGTACACGGTCTCGCGGACCAGGGCATGGTCGAAGGTGACGCGCCCGCTGCGGTCGGTGCGCAGCAGCCGCGCGGCCTCGGCCCCGGCGATCAGGTCGATCACGCTGTCGGCGGAGTGACCGGTCGAGGCGGCGAGCGTGCGCACGTCGCTGTGCTCGCCCCACACCGAGAGGTGCCGCAGCAATTCCACGACCTCGTCGGGCAGCTGGGCGATCCGGCGACCGAGCAGGTCGCGCACGGTCCCCGGCAGCGCGTCGGTATCACCTTGGCCCACCAGGAGTTTCGCGAGTTCGCGCACGAACAGCGGATTGCCCCCGGTCCGGCGGCGCAGCAGCGCCACCGTGCGGTCGTCGACCGCGGTGAGCCCGGCGGCCAGCGCCGCCTGGCGGGTGCCGGCCAGATCGAGTCCGTCGAGTTCGACGCGGCCGGCGGTGAAAAGCGCGAGGGCGGCGGCGGTATCGCGCACCCCGGGCCCGGCTTCGGTACCGCGCAGGGTGGCCACGATGAGTATGGGCCGGTCGCGCAGCCAGTTGACCACCTGGCGCAGCACCTGCAGGGTGGCGGCGTCGGCCCCGTGCACGTCCTCCAGCACGATGGCGACCGGCGTGTGCGCGGTGCGTTCCCGGCAGGATCGCACGACCCGGCGCGCCAGCGTGAAAGCATCGGTGGCGGTGTATGTTTCGGGATCCGCGGCGTCCAGCCCGGTGAGCACCTCGGACCAGGCCCAGGCCGGCGGCGCGCCGTCGACCTCGGGGCAGCGGGCGACGACGGTGGCCCAGGATTGTTCGGCCAGGCGCGCGAGCACGGTCGCGGCCAGGGTGGTCTTGCCCGCCCCCGCCTCACCGGCCAGCCACACCAGGCGGACCTCTCCCGCGGCCGCCGCGCCCGCCGCGGCCAGCACCGCGGCCCGCTGTTCCCCGTATCCGCTGTCCGGCACCGGTTCCGGCCCCGCGGCGGCGTCGGGCACGCGCGCCATGACCGCCGCGCTCGAGGGTTCGGCCTCGACCGAATGCGTGAGAATGGCGGTCTCCAGATCCCGCAGCCCGGGCCCGGGATCCACCCCGAATTCCAGGGTCAGGAATTCGCGACTGCGCCGCACCGTGGCCAGCGCGTCCAGCGACTGCCCCAGCCGGTACTGCGCCAGCGCCAGCAGCCGGGCGCATTCCTCGCGCCCGGGGTGCTCCTCGAAGACGGGCCGCAGTGCCAGCACCACTTCGGCGGGCCTGTTCAGTTCCAGCGCCGCCTGTGCGCGCAGTTCGGCCGCGGTCAGCCGCAGCGCGGCCAGCCTGGCGATTTCCTGTGCCGCCCAAGCGGTTCCGGCGAAGGATTCGAAGGCGTTCCCGTGCCAGCAGGCCAGCGCGGCGTCCAGCACCCGGATCTGTTCGAGCGGTTCGGGCCGCCCGGCGGGATCGCGCATGGCCGATTCGTGCCCGTGCAGCAGCTGTTCGAAGTGCCACGAGTCGACCTGGTCGGGCTCGAGATTGAGCGCGTAGCCGTGTGATTCGGAGACGATGACGCGCGAGCGCGCCCGCCGCGGCCGGTCGGGCTCAAACACGCGGCGCAGATTGTGGATGTAAACCTGGAGCGCGGCAACGGCTTTGGTCGGCGGATCACCGCTCCACAGATCGTCGATCAGCCGATCGGTGGGCACCACCCGCCCACCGGCCGCCACCAGCCTGCCCAGCACCGCGCACTGCATGGGCGCCCCCGGCGGCACCCGCCTGCCGTCGATGCTGATGTGCAGGGGACCCAGCACACCGATTCGCGTGGTCGTCATCGCCGAACCACCCCCCGATACCCACTACAGAACAAACCAAACAGGATCTTCAATATGACAGAAATTCTGCGGCAACACCCAGTCTTGTGATCGGACTTAACCCGGCGCGAAGAAGAAACGAAGAGTTGTGCCGCACACTGCCAAGGTGTTCGACCCCTCCCGCCCGCCGCCCGCCGATCTCGCGCTGCTGCACAGCCTTCCGCACCCGGCCTGCCTGCACGACGGCGCCTACGACGTGGTGGAGACGAATCCCGCGTTCAGCGAGCTGTTCCCCGGCACCGGACCGGGCGCGAATCTGCTGACGGCCATCATGCTCGAACCCATGTCGCGGCTGCGCCTGAGCGATTGGGAAGCCGAAGCGCAGCTGATGGTTTCGGCCTTCCGCGACCTGCCCGCGGGCTTGATCCGCCCCGAGCGGCGCGAGGAGATCATCACCCTGTGCCGGCGCACCCCGGAATGGGATCGCATGTGGCGCAATGTCACCGATGCGGGTGAGCCGAGCGAGCGCACCATGCTGATGCGCAATCCCGAGTCCGACTCGGACCGCCGCATGCACGTGCAGACCTTCCAGTTCAGCTTCCCGCGCAGACCGTGGGCCCTGCTCTCGGTCATGCCGATCGACTAGCCGCCCTCAGGCGTCCGCCGCGGGCACCTCGAACCAGCCGTCCTCCGGTGCGGCGAAGCCGTGGTACATGAGCGGTATGCACCGATCCACCCCGAAGTGCAGGTAGACCGCGAGCATGGCCTCGCGCACCGCGTGATCGTGGAAGTCGTCGATGCGCCGCGCGCCCAGGGCGTGTTCGGGCAGCAGCGCGAGCCTGGCCATCTCGGCCTGGTCGTCGAGGTCCAGGCCCATCGGGGCCGGATCGGCGATGAAGTGATCGTGCAGCACCGCGCGTGCGCGGGGCGGGTCGTGCCGTCCGGGTGCGAAGGCCCGGAAACGGGTGTGCACCGCCGGGGTCGAGTGCACCTGCAACCAGTCGACGAGGGTGCGATCGCTGCGGGGCAGTCGATCGCCCAGCAGCGGGGTCTGTTCCAGCAGGTGCAGCATGGCGCCGCCGCGCACGCGCGGTTCGGGTACCAGGAAGAGGGTGAGCGCCGCGGCGCCGGAGCGGGTGTCCGCGAGGTAGACCTTGGTGGACATGGGGTCGGGCATGCGCGTCTCCTTCACGAGGAAGAGGGGGCCGCCGTGCCCGTGACGCCGGAGAACGAGCGTCGTGGCGCGCGACCCCGCGCCCGGTTGCTGACTATGTGATCCGAGGGTTCCGCCGGCCGCCGAGTCACCCGACTCGGACTGATCTCTCCTCGGCGACCGACCAGTGCAACACCCGGAAGTATAGTCGCGAAACTACGCGTCGATCAGTCTGTCGTGAGCTGCCGGAATCGTGCGGAGCTGCCCGGCGATGGTGTCTCGCACGTGCGGCCATTCCTCGTCCAGGATCGAGTAGAACGCGGTGCTGCGCACCTCGCCGTCCAGCCCGCGCGAGTGCGCGCGGCGGACGCCGTCGCTGGTCGCCCCGATGCGCTCGATGGCCATGCGGGAGCGCAGATTCCGCATATCGGCGCGCAGCGCGATGCGCCGGACCCGCCAGGTGTCGAAGGCGTGCTGCAACAGCAGCAGCTTGGATTCGAGATTGATGCCCGTCCCGCGCGCCTCGCGGGAGAGCAAGGTGTTGCCGATCTCGGCGGCGTCCGGCATGGCCAGCAGCGGGTCGCCGTGCGGCAGTCCGTGCACCAGCGGCCAGACCACCGGCCCCTGCCAGTAGTCGAAGCGACTGAATCTGGTGGAGCCCAGCACTCTGCCGCTCGCGACGGCGATGATGGCGAAGGCCAGCGAGGTGCCGGCCGCGTGTCCGGCCAGCGCGGCCGAGACATATTCGAGCGCCTCGTCGACCCCGTGCGGCACGGGGGTGAAGGCGTAATCGTCGCGGTTCCCTGCTGCCGCCTCCGCAAGACCCGAAGCATGCTGTGGCGCAAGGGGTTCCAGCCGTACCAGACGGCCGGCGAGAGTAAGGGGTACAGGCACGTTCCCTCGATCTTTCGGAGACGGTCGGGGGCTCGCTTTTGGGCAGTGCCGGACCGGTCGAGTGCTCCGGAATCGACGAATCAGCCTTGGCGCGCCAGTAGCAGCATCGAACAGTGCGATGAACGATAGCGGAACACACGCTCACAACCAGGAAGGCTGCGCGAGAATTCTCCCCCGCCGCTGAGCGTGTCGCGCCGAGTCGCTGGCGCGCCTCCGGACACGGCGGTCGCGCACCTCGGAAATCGCCCGAATCGTACCGACTACCGGGGATTATGCCGGACGCCGGGACGAGCGCGAACGGACCGCGCCGACCCCGGACAGCGCACCGCCC